>NZ_CAKKMM010000890.1:0-2114 GCF_918698205.1 Microbacterium sp. Bi128
TCACCAACCTGACTAGGGTACCGGAGCAAGGCGCCCATCCACAAAACGAGCCCCAACGGCCCCTGCCCGCCGACTCGCCCGGACACGGCACCCTTCCCCGCGAACAGCCCGGGCACTAGATTCGTAAGCACAATGACGACTTCTGAACAGCACGCCACGGCCACCGCCTATTGGACCGTCGGCCCGGAACAGGGCGAGCTCCGCAGCGAGGACCTGCCCGCCCCCGGCCCCGGGGAGGCGTTGGTCCGGACCCTGTATTCGGGCATCAGCAAGGGCACCGAGCTGGTGGTCCACCGCGCTAGTGTCCCGGAGTGCGTCGCCGGCGCCATGGCCGCCCCCAACCAGGAGGGGGACTTCCCGTACCCGGTGAAGTTCGGCTACCTCACCGTGGGCGTGGTCGAGGACGGACCGGAGGGCTGGGCCGGGAGGACCGTCTTCTGCCTCTATCCGCACCAGGACCGCTTCATCGTCCCGGTCGAAGCCCTCACCATGATCCCCGACGACGTCCCGGCCCGCCGCGCGGTGCTCACCGGCACCGTGGAAACCGCGATCAACGGCCTCTGGGAGGCCGGACCCCGTCTGGGCGACAGGGTCGCCGTGATTGGGGCCGGACTGGTCGGCGGCATGGTGGCCAAGCTCCTGGCCGGCTTTCCGCTCGCGCGGCTGCAGCTGATCGACGTCGACCCCGCCAAACGCGCGTTCGCGGACGCCCTCGGCGTCGACTTCAGCCACCCCGACGACGCCCTCCCGGACTGCGACATCGTGATCCATTGCTCGGCCTCCCAGGAAGGACTGCAACGGAGCCTGCAGCTGGTGGGCGACGACGGCGACATCATCGAAATGTCCTGGTACGCCGACCGGAAAATCTCCCTCCCACTGGGGGAGGACTTCCACGCCCGCCGTCTGTCCATCCGCGCCAGCCAGGTGGGGATGGTGGCTCGCGCCCGCCGGCACCGCCGCACCAACGCCGAGCGTCTCGCGCTCGCCGTGTCCCTGCTGCGGGATCCGGTCTTCGATGTCTTCCTGACCGGCTCCTCGACGTTCGCAGAGCTCCCCGGGGTCGTCCAGCGCCTCGCCGACGGCAACCTGGACGCCCTGTGCCACGTCATCGAATACCCGTCCTGGGACGCTCAATCCGCCGACCAGCCCACCGAGTTCGAATCCGCCGACCAGCCCACCGAGTTCAAATCCGCCGACCAGCCCACCGAAGCCACGAGGTAGCCCGTGTTTAGTCTGACCGTCCGCCGCAACTTCATGATCGCCCACAGCCTTCCGCGCGAAGTCTTCGGCCCGGCCCAGGGCCTGCACGGGGCCACCTTCGTCACGGAGGTGACCTTCCGCCGTCGTGAGCTCAATGACGACGCGATTGTGCTGGACATCGGCGCCGCAGGGGACGCGGTGGACGAGATCCTGGACGAGCTGAACTACAAGAACCTCGACGAGCACCCGGACTTCTCCGGCAAGCTGAGCACCACCGAAGCCCTCGCCCGGTACATCGCCGACGCCGTCGCCGCCCAGATCCGTGTCGGCAACGACGGGCGCGACCTCGCCGGGCTGGACGTCACCCTGCGCGAGACCCCCGATGCCTGGGCCAGCTACTCGCTGGACTTCGACGCCCGCTAGGCGCCGCAGATGCCGCCGGCCAACCCTCGTATCCGTCTTGTGGTGCCCGGCAACGTCCGGCACAACTCCGGTGGCAACGTCTACAACGCGGCGCTCGCCGCCGAACTGGCGGCCCTCGGTGCCGCGGTGGAAACCTGCCCGCTCGACGGCGACTGGCCGGGAGGCAGCGCGGGGGACCGGCGGCGCCTGGCCACGCTGCTCCACGCCGGGCCCGACGGCGGCCCGGCCGGGGGCGGCGGCCCTGCAACTGCCGGCGCCGCAACCTGGGGCACGGTGACGGTGGTCGACAGCCTCCTCGCCTGCGGTGCGCCCGACGAGCTGGAAGCGGCTGCTGCGGCCGGGGTCCGGGTCTGGATCCTGCTGCACATGCCCCAGCCGGACCACGCGGAGCGCGAACGCAGGGCCCTGCGGGCCGCTGCCGGCGTCATCTGCACGAGCGGTTCGGCCGCGGCGGGCATCCGCGCCCGCCACGGCCTCGACGGCCTCCGGGT
>NZ_CAKKMM010000891.1:0-2113 GCF_918698205.1 Microbacterium sp. Bi128
CGATCGCCCGTTCCTCGTCGGTGGGGACCACAAGGACCGGCAGGGCCGACGTCGGGGTGGAAATGACGCGGGGTTCCCTGGACCGTTCCCGGTTCAGCCCGGCGTCGAGCTCGACGCCGGGGGCACCGAGCCGCTGCGCCACCAGGTTCCGGAACTGGTGCGAGTTCTCGCCGATTCCGGCCGTGAACACAAGGGCCTTCGCGCCGCCCACGGCCACGTGGTAGCCGCCGATGTACTTCGCGAGCCGGTAGGACGCGACCGCCAGGGCCATGGCCGCCTTTGCATCGCCGGCTTCCGCGGCCTCTACCACGGAGCGCATGTCGTTGTTGCCGGCCAGGCCTTTGAGCCCGGACTGCCGGTTCAGCATCGAATCCAGGTCCTCGGGTGACCATCCGTTCCGGCCGAGGAAGACCAGGATGGACGGGTCGAGGTCGCCGGATCGGGTGCCCATGACGAGTCCCTCGAGGGGCGTGAATCCCATGGACGTGTCGATTGACTGGCCGCCCCGGATCGCGGTGACCGAGGCGCCGTTCCCCAGGTGGGCGATCACGGCGTCGAACTCCTCGACCGGAACGTCCAGCAGCGCCGCCGACCGGTGCGCAACGTATTCGTGCGAGGTGCCGTGGAAGCCGTAGCGGCGGATCCCATGGTTCGTGTAGAGCTCGTCCGGCACCGCATAGCGCCAGGCGTGCTCGGGCAGGGTGCGGTGGAAGGCGGTGTCGAACACGGCCACCTGCGGCAGTTCGGGCCACTTCTTCGAGATCGCGCGGATGCCGAGGACGTTGGCGGGGTTGTGCAGCGGGGCGAGCGGGTTCAGCCGCTCAATGGCCCGGGTGATCTCGTTGTTGACCAGCACCGGCTCGGCGAAGCGCTCCCCGCCGTGCACCACGCGGTGGCCGACGGCATCCAGCACGCGGTCCCCCAAGGCGTCGTGGATGGCGGCGTCCACCTGCTCCAGCGCCTGGGCGTGGTCGCGCGGGCCCTCGATCTGGCCGTCGCCCTCACCGCCGGCACCCATGCCGATCTTCTCGACCAGGCCTTCGGTGAGCACGCTGCCGGCCTCGACGTCGCGCACCTGATACTTGAGCGAAGACGAGCCAGAGTTGATGACGAGCACGAGCATGGGGCCTCCTAAGCCTTGGCTTCGACGCTACCCGAGGGTGCGCCGGGACTGGCATCACGCCGGAGCCTGGCCGAGCGCTCCGTGGGATCCACTATAAATTGCCGGACCAAATTGCCGGAACGCCAGTGGCGCCCATCCGTTGCGAAAGCCGGGCCGGGCGCCTAGAGTCGGCGGACCAACTGGACAACTCACGAAGGGGATTTCCATGACTGACGACGCGACCCAGCCGGAGGGCACCGAACCAGCGGGCACCGAACCCGCCAGCGGTTCCGGTAAACCGGATCCCACCGGCGTCGTCGGCGCGAACCCGGCCCTGGACGACACAGGAAACCCCAAGGCCGCCGAGGTCGGCGAAGCGCCCGAGGCCCCCGAGAATCTGGAGGACCTGGATCTCACGCCGGCGGGCCTGGCCGATGAGCCCGCCAAGGAGGAAGACCCCGAAAGTCCGGCGAAGCCGGAAAACAGCTGACGGAAACCAGCTGCCCGGACATCTGCTGACTATGCGCGGGCAGCCGCAGGTTCCGGCTCGGTAGCGGGCTCCACGGACTGCGCCTGCACGGCGGTGATGGCCACCGTGTTCACGATGTCCTCCACGGTGCACCCGCGGGAGAGGTCGTTAACCGGCTTCCGGAGCCCCTGCAGGACCGGCCCGACGGCGACCGCACCCGAGGACTGCTGCACCGCTTTGTAGGTGTTGTTGCCGGTGTTCAGGTCCGGGAAGATGAACACGGTCGCCTGCCCTGCCACGGACGAGCCGGGCATCTTGGACGCGGCGATGGCGGCGTCGACGGCGGCGTCGTACTGGATGGGGCCTTCAACGGCGAGATCCGGGCGGCGGTCCTTCACGACTTCGGTGGCCTGCCGGACTTTGTCCACTGCTTCCCCGGTCCCGGATCCGCCGGTGGAGTAGGACAGCATGGCCACCCGCGGCTCCACGCCGAACTGGGCTGCGGTCTCGGCTGAGGCCAGCGCGATATCCGCCAGCTGCTC
>NZ_CAKKMM010000892.1:0-2110 GCF_918698205.1 Microbacterium sp. Bi128
CGACCCGGACGGCGGGGCATGGCGCGGCTGGTTCCGGCTGCCGCTGCGCCCGGCAGAGCTTGAGGCCAAGGCCGCCGCGATGGCGGCACATGTGTCCCAGGTGCGCCCGCTCTCCGGGCTGCCGGGCGACGAGGTGCTCCTGCCTCCGGCCTTCCTGACACACTTTGAGCGGACCTGGGAGACGTTTGCCTGGCACCCCGCGGTCGTCCCGGCGGATGGCCCGGGCGATGGACCGGGCGACGGCCCGGGCGATGGCGGGGCGGATGGAGGGTCCCGGCGGCCCTTCGCCGCGGGCGACGCGGAGCGCGTGTTCGATGCCGTCCACGCCCGGGAGGAGGACCCCTGGCAGTACACCTCGAGCTGGTACGAGCAGCGCAAACGCACCCTCACGCTCGCCGCGCTGCCCGGCAGCAGCTACACGTCCGGGTTGGAGATCGGCTGCTCCATCGGGACCCTGAGCGTGGAACTCGCGCCGCGGTGCGGAAGCTTCCTCGCCGTCGATGCCAGCGGCACCGCCCTGGACCGTGCCGCCAGGCGGCTCTCGCACCTGCCCGCGGCGACGACGCGACACCTGACCGTCCCGAACGAGTGGCCGGACGGATCGTTCGACCTGATCGTGGTTTCAGAGGTGGGCTACTACCTCTCGCCGGCAGAGCTCGCCGGACTGTTCGACCGGATTCAAGGCTCGCTCATGCCTGGCGGGACCCTCGCGCTGTGCCACTGGCGGCACCCCATTTCCGGCTGGGAACTCGACGGCGACGCGGTCCATGCCGCGGCCCGGCGGCACCTGGGCTGGGCCGGCGGCGGGACCTACCAGGAGCGCGACTTTGTGCTCGAGGTGTTCCTTGCCCCGGACGCTGTACCGGGTGCCGCGCCGGGCCTGGGCGGCCCGGAACGGATGCGGTGACCCCGATGACGGCGCTGCCGTTGCCGCGCGGGCACCGCATCGACCGGGTCGCCGTCGTCATGCCCGCAAACAACGAAGAAGACCACCTGGAACTGGCGTTGGAGGCCGTTCAGCGGTCCGCGGACGCACTGCGCAGGGTCCGGTCCGACGTCGAGACCCGGGTGACGGTGGTGCTAGACAGCTGCACGGACGGTTCCGCCGCCGTCATGGCCGGCTTCGCAGCCTCGGACCCGCGTTTCAGCGCATTGGAGGTCAGCTACCACAGCGCCGGCGCCAGCCGGGCCGCTGGCGTCCGGGCCTCCGGCATCGGCGTGACCCGGCGGCGGCCGCCCGGCCAGCGCTGGACGCCGCCGCCCTGGGCCGGCCGGACCTGGCTGGCCAACACCGACGCCGATTCCCGGGTGCCGGAGAACTGGCTGGTGCGCCAACTGGAGTTCGCCGAGGCCGGGGCCGACGCCGTGCTGGGTTCCGTGGAACCCGACCCCGCCGGGATGGACCCTGAGCTGCTCCGGCGCTGGCACGAACGCCACCCCTTCCGCGAGGACCACCCCCATATCTATGGCGCGAATTTCGGGGTCCGGGCTTCCGCCTATCTTGCCGCCGGAGGGTTCGCCCGGGTCACGTCCGAAGAAGACCGGACCCTGGTGCACAGCCTCCGCAGCCGCGCCTTTACGGTCACCGCGACGGACAGCATCAGGGTCATGACCTCCGGCCGGACCCATGCCCGGGCGCCCCACGGCTTTGGCACCTACCTGCGGAGCCTGGGCCACCTGCTGCCGCCTGCCAGCTGAAGATTCATTGACGCCGGGACCAGGCCGCTCCACACTGAAGAAGTGACGGACGATGCGAAAGAACCCAGCATTGATCAGGTTGTCGAGCGTCTGGCTGCCAGGTTTCCGCACGTACCGCGGAGGCACATCGCCGGGATCGTCGGCGAGGAATTCGATGCCCTGAACGCAGGCCGGATCCGGACCTACATACCCACACTGGTTGAGCGCGGCGCCCGCGTGCGGCTCAAGAGCGAGTTCGGGATCAGCGCCGCCGAAGACTAACGCACGTGACGCCGCCCCCTACCCCCGAGTTCGCCGGATCCGCGCCACACCGCCGGAAAGTTCCGGCGATCCCGCAGCTGTCCGGCGATTTCGACGGCGGCGGCCGGCGGTCTGCAGTGCCCGTGAGGGGCGGAGCGCGGGGGTGAATCCC
>NZ_CAKKMM010000893.1:0-2110 GCF_918698205.1 Microbacterium sp. Bi128
CTACCGACAGTGAGGCCATGTCATCGGCCTCGAGCGCATTGACCTCATCAAACATTGACTTCGCCCGGCCCAGCTGCTCCGCGTTCTGGCCCTCCCAGACCGCAAGACGCTCCTCGGCGGGAGTCCCGGCCGGCGTGCACTCGAGCACCGCCGTCGTCATGTCCGAGACGGTGGAGTAGAGGTCATCACGCAGGGCTGCGCGGGCCAGGGCCTGCCAGCGGTCCTCCCTCGGCAGCTTGGTGATGCGTTCGAGCAGGGAATCTGCATGGAAGCGGTTGAAGACCGTGTAGTACACGTGGGCAATATCGGCCACGGATTCCTTGCTGCCGTGGACGATCTTGGCGATGTCCAGGAGCACGAAGCTCTCGAACAGTTCCGCCCAGCGGTGTGCCAGGTCTTCCGGAAGGTCCCAGCTGCGCGCCTTCTCCAGCCATTCGGCCACGCGGGCGCGGTCGTCGCCCCGGAGGTAGTCGAGCAGCCGGGCCCGCATGGGATCCATCAGCGGCTTGAATTCGGCCACGATCTCGGCGATCGGACGGGACGCCGAGCCTTGGCCGAGGAGCCACCGGACGGCGCGGTCCAGCAGCCGCCGGATGTCCAGGTGGACGGTGCTCCAGTGTTCGGTCGGGAACGACGCCGGCAGTTCGTTGAGTTCCTTGACCATGATGTCGAGCTCGTAGACCTCGCGGAGGGCCACGAACGCCTTGGCGACGGCGGCCTCCGTGGCCGAGGTTTCCTCGATGGCACGGAACGCGAAGGTGATGCCGCCGAGGTTGATCATGTCGTTGGCAACCACTGTCGCGATGATCTCCCGGCGCAGCGGGTGGGTGTCCAGTTCGGCGTCGAACCTCTCCCGCAGCTGCTCCGGGAAGTAGGCCCGCAGCGTCATGCGGAACCACGGGTCATCGGCGAGGTCGCTGTCGCGCAAAGCGGTGGCAAGTTCGATCTTGGCGTAGGCGGCCAGGACCGACAGCTCCGGGGAGGTCAGCCCCTGGCCCTGTTCCAGGCGCTCGCGCAGCGTGTCCGTGGTGGGCAGGGCCTCGAGGTCCCGCTTGAGGTCCGCCGACTTTTCCAGCCAGTCCATCAGCCGTTCGTAGCTCGGGCTCCATTCGGAGACCCGCATCCGGTCGTTGAGGAGAAGGATGTTCTGGTCGATGTTGTCCTCGAGCACCAGCCGGCCGACCTCGTCGGTCATGGAAGCCAGGAAGTCCGCACGCTCGGCGGGCTCAAGCTTGCCTGCCGCCACCATCCGGTCCACGAAGATCTTGATGTTGACCTCGTGGTCCGAGCAGTCGACGCCGGCCGAGTTGTCGATCGCGTCCGTGTTGAGGATGACGCCCTGCAGCGCGGCCTCGATGCGTCCGCGCTGGGTCATCCCCAGGTTTCCGCCTTCCCCAACCACCTTGACCCGCAGTTCGCGGCCGTCAACGCGGATGGCGTCATTGGCCTTGTCGCCGACCTCGGCATTCGTTTCGGTGCTGGCCTTGACGTAGGTGCCGATGCCGCCGTTGTAGAGCAGGTCGGCCGGGGCGAGGAGGATGGCGCGCAGGAGCTCCGGCGGGCTGAGTTCTGTGGTGCCCTCCGGGAGGCCGAGGGCGGTCCGGATCTGCGCGGACACGGGGATCGACTTGGCCTGCCGGGCAAAGACGCCGCCGCCTTCGCTGATGAGCGATTTGTCGTAGTCATCCCAGGAGGACCGGGGCAGTTCGAAGAGCCGCTGGCGTTCCGCGTAGGACGTTGCCTCGTTAGGGGTGGGGTCGAGGAAGATGTGCCGGTGGTCGAAGGCAGCCAGCAGGCGGATGTGCTTGGAGAGCAGCATGCCGTTGCCGAACACGTCGCCGGACATGTCGCCGACGCCCACCACGGTGAAGGGCTCGGCCTGGGTGTCGAGGTCCAGTTCGCTGAAGTGGCGCTTGACCGACTCCCACGCGCCGCGGGCGGTGATGCCCATGGCCTTGTGGTCGTAGCCGACGGAGCCGCCGGAGGCGAAGGCGTCGCCGAGCCAGAACCCGTATTCGCCGGCCAGTCCGTTGGCGATGTCGGAGAATGACGCCGTACCCTTGTCGGCCGCGACCACAAGGTAGGAATCGTCGTCGTCATGGCGCACGAC
>NZ_CAKKMM010000894.1:0-2107 GCF_918698205.1 Microbacterium sp. Bi128
GCACGGTGGCCGTGATGGCGCCGAGGTAGCGGCAAGTCTGGAAGATCCCGGCGGCCACCCCTCGCTCCTCCGGCCGGGTGGACACGTACATGCCCTGGCTTGAGGAAATGGCGACCACGCAGTACGGCACACCCAGCAGGGCGGTCAGCGCGAGCACCAGCGGGACGGCCAGGGAGACCGTCAGCAGCCACATCGCCGCAGACGCGACCAGGAGCAGCACGACGCCGGCGATCAGCACCCGCCGCACGCCGAACCGGTCGATCGCGCGGACCGCGAACGGCGTCCCGACCACGGAGATCGCGGCGAGCGGCAGCATCAGCAGGCCCACGACGCCGGGATTGTAGCCGCCCGCGGTCTGCAGCAGCTGCGGCAGCCCGAAGAACGCGAAGTAGTAGACGCCGTTGAACAGCGCAAAACCCAGGTAGACCAGCAGCAGCGGCCGGTTGCGGCCCAGCAGCCGCAGGTCAAGGAAGGGCGGGCTGAACCGCAGCTCCCGCCACGCGAACAGCGCCGCAAGGACCAGCCCGCCGCCCAGCAGCCACCACCGGTAGTCGGGCAGCACATTCAGCATCGCCATCATCACCAGCACCAGGGCACCGATGAAGGCCCCAATCCCGGGCAGGTCAGAGTCGCGCACCAGTTCCGACACCCGGCCGCGTTCCCGGGCACCGTCGGCCGGGGCAAAGCGCCGGACCACAAGGATCGCCAGCAGCGAGAGCGGGACGTTGATCAGGAACAACGCCTGCCAGCCCACCAGGCTCACCAGCAGGCCGCCCACCACGGGCCCGACGGCGGCCGCCGACGTGTTCGCCATCTGGATCCGGCCCAGCGGCCGGGTGGACTTCACGTTCGCCTCCCGCGCCAGCGCGGCGACCATGACGACGGCGCTCGGGTACGCCGTCGCGGTGCCGAGGGCCATGAACGCCCGCGCTACGCAGAGCAGCGCGAAGTTGGGCGCAAAAGGCGCGAGCGCGCAGGTCACGGCTACCAGGGCCATGCCCAGCAGGAACAGCCGCCGCGGGCCGAAGCGGTCCGCGAGCCGGCCCATCAGCGGCTGGCCGGCCGCGGAGGTGAGGTAGAACGCCGTGATCACCCAGGTGACCGTGGCGACGTCGAGCCCGAAGTCCTCGCGCAGCACCACCAGGGCGACAGCGATCATCGACGAATTCAACGGGTTCAGCGACGTGCCGAGGCTGAGTCCGGCGACGGCCAGGCCTGCACGGGGAGAGTTGCTCACGGCAACAGTCTGTCCTACGACGCCGGCCGAAATCGAACCGGACGACGCATGCCGCCGTCGTCGTCAATCTGGCGCCAGCCCTCCATGTCTAGCCGTTGTTCGCCGGGCTGGCCGCCGAGGTGATGAATGACGTGACCATGCTGAGGACCGGGCCGGCGGGAACCAAGGTCTGCCCGTGGTTGCGGCCAGGCAGTGCCTGGAATTGGGCCCTGGGCATGAGCTGGGCCGCCCGTTCCGAGTCCCCATACCGAAGCGGGTCGTCCGTGCCGGCGAGCAGCAAGGTGGGGGTGTCCATTGTCCGAAGGACCGCCTCCGGGATTCCGGGTTCGTCCTCACTCCGCCGGAAGTAGGCGCGCAAGGCCGCGGGGTCGTTGGCCAGCAGCGCGGCGGCCGTCTGCGGATCGAGGTCACGGCCCGTGGCGATACTCCATTGGCGCAGAAATTCCGGCATGCCGCCCCGGTCCAGGGCCTGGTCATATCCGGGGAAAAAGATCGATTCGATTTGCCCGGCCGGGGAGCGGTACGTGCCGCCCGCAGCCGTAAATGTCTTGACACACTCGGGGCTGCTGGCCAGCAGTGAGAATCCGACTCTCGAGCCGGCAGAATACCCCACGTAGTGGGCTGCCTGCGCACCGGCGGCGTCCAGGACTGCCACAACATCCCCGACGAGCAGGTCCATGCTGTAGGCGTCTTCGTGCTGCGGCTTGTCACTGCGGCCGTGTCCCCGCAGATCCAGAGTCACCACGTGAAAGCGCTCCTGCAAGGCCTTCGTGTAGCCCAGTCCCCGCCAAATGGCACGGGACAGCCCCGAACCGTGCACCAGAACGATAGCGGGGCCGACGCCCTGCTCCTGAAAGGAAATTCGGACAC
>NZ_CAKKMM010000895.1:0-2105 GCF_918698205.1 Microbacterium sp. Bi128
GTGGGCCTCAGTGGCCGTGCGCCTCGGGAGTGGGCGTCCCGTTCTTGCGCGCGTAGGCCTCGGCCTTGTGCGCGTGGCGGTTCGAGACGTTGCGGTACGACAGGGTGACCAGGCTCAGCGAGATGAACACGACGAACGCCACCGCGCCGATCCAGAGGGTCTCGGCCTGAACGTTGCCGCCGTGGTGTGCGCCTTCTTCAGCGGCGTGGGCGATCAGCGAGGCGAAAGTCATCAGTGCTCCGTTCGAGAATTCTGCGCGAGGCGCAGATCCATTTTAGCGGTCAGGCCCGGACCTGGCCGTCGCCGCGCCCGAGCCACTTGGTGCTGGTGAGTTCGGCGAGCCCCATGGGGCCGCGCGCGTGCAGTTTCTGCGTCGAGATCCCGACCTCGGCCGAATTCTCCCCCGTCGGTGAAGCGCGTCGACGCGTTCACGAGCACGACGGCCGAATCCACCTCGGCCAGGAATCGCGCTGCGGATGCCGCGTCGTCGGTGATGATCGATTCGGTGTGGTGCGTCGAGTACCGGCGGATGTGCTCGAGAGCGCCGTCGAGATCGTCGACCACGCGCACGGCCAGGTCGAGGCTGAGGTACTCGGTCGCCCAGTCCTCTTCGGTGGCCGCGACGATCCGCGGGTCGTAGCCCGCCGCCGTCTCGTCGCCGTGAACGCGCACCCCGGCGGTGGCGAGTGAGTCGAGGAGGTCGGGCAGGAGCCGGTCGGCCGCGTCCCGGTGCACGAGCACCGTCTCGACGGCGTTGCAGACGCTCGGACGCTGGGTCTTGGCGTTCAGCACGATGTCGCGCGCCCAGTCGGCCCGCGCCGTGGCATCCAGGTAGACGTGCACGACGCCCGCACCCGTCTCGATGACCGGCACCGTCGACTCGGTCACCACGGTCTCGATCAGGCCCGCGCTTCCGCGAGGAACGAGGACGTCGACCAAGCCGCGCGCGTTCATGAGGGCGCGGGCGCCCGCACGTCCGAACTCGTCCACGGTCTGGATCGCCTCGGGCGAGACGCCGCGGCTCTTCAGCGCGCCGCGCATGACCTCGACGAGCGCCGCGTTGGAGCTCTGGGCAGCGGATCCCCCGCGCAGCACGACCGCATTGCCCGAGCGCAGGGCGAGGGCGGCGATATCGACCGTGACGTTGGGGCGTGCCTCGTAGATCGAGCCGACGACGCCGAACGGCACGGCGACCTTCTCGAGCGCGAGACCGTTCGCCAGCGTGCGGCGGTCGAGCACGCGGCCGACCGGGTCGGGAAGCTCAGCCACGTCGCGGACCGCGGCGGCCAGAGCCGCCACCCGCTCGGCATCCAGGCGCAGTCGGTCGAGCAGGGCGTCGCCGATATCGGCATCCCGGCCACGGTCGAGATCCTCGGCGTTGGCCGCGACGATGTCGTCGGTGGCGGCGTCGATCGCGTCGGCGATCGCGCGCAGCATCGCCGTCTTGGCTGCGGAGTCGAGGAGTCCGACCTGGCGGGCGGCGTCCTTCGCCAGACGCAGGCGATCGTCGACCGAGACGGCGGTGAGGGTCATCGTGTCAGTCTATCGCTGCCGACACGGCGCCCACGGGGCCCGTGCTGAGGGTGACGGGGTCGGGATGCGGCGCGAACCACGTGCCGACGGACGCGCCCGCGAGGGCCTCGGCGACGAGGTCGGCACTGGTGACGAGGACGCCGACGCCGGCCGCGGACGCGAGCTTGGCGGCCGAGGCCTTCGTGGCCGCTCCCCCGGTGCCCACACCGTTCACGGTGACGGACCCGAAGGTGTACTCCGACAGGTCGTCGCCCCACTCGGCGTCCGTGATGGGGCGGGCGTCCGGCTCACTGGGCGGGGCCGTGTACAGGCACTCGATGTCGCTGAGCAGGACGAGTGCATCGGCGCCGATGAGCTGGGCGACGAGCGCTGCCAGACGATCGTTGTCGCCGAAACGGATCTCGTGGGTGGCGACCGTGTCGTTCTCATTGACGATGGGCAGGATGCCGAGCCCCAACAGCCGCTCCATCGCGCGGCGCGCATTCGACCGGTGCGTCGCGTTCTCGAGGTCGCCCGCGGTGAGCAGAACCTGCCCGGCGAGGAGCCCGAACCGATCGAGCGCGGTCTGGTAC
>NZ_CAKKMM010000896.1:0-2101 GCF_918698205.1 Microbacterium sp. Bi128
TCGTCCGCCGGCCCAGATGCTGGCGGCACCGGCGACCAGCAGGACGTTGCCGGCAGGGATGGCCCACCCCTGCTGCGCCGTACCCTCCAGCAGGTACGCGGCGTTGCCGACCAGGAACAGCAGGAGCGCCATGCACCACCAGCCGCTGTAGTGCGACCGGGTGCGCCGGAACGTAATGAAGTAGAAAAGCATGAGCAGTGTGAGGTCGACAAGCGCCAAGGCAACCCGCAGTGTCGCGGCGTCAAGCATCATTTAGTGGTCCCCCCGGTCCGCTGTGATTTGCCCGAAATACTCACTTCGTCTTCGAATTACCGTCGAATGGCTGCCGAAGTTGACCCAAGTATGGCACCCGGTCCGCAGGAATCCAGCGCCGGCGTCGCGGATATGACGTCGTGGCCTCCCAAGACGCCGTTCTGGCGCCTACGCCTGGCCGACAGTCCACAACTTCAGGATCCGGCGAGTGGCGTGCCCGCCGTCGGGCGCCATGTCCACGAGCGCTATTCGGTCAAGCGCGAACGTGTCGCCCTGCCGGAGCCGTTTGTCGCCGTGGTGCGAGACGTGCGGCCGGTACCCCTCCTGGGTGTAGGCAGGCGTGGAGATCCGGCCGGGCAGCTGATCCACGATCCGGACCAGCTCGTTGTGGAGGACCTGCAGCTCATTGCTGGGTTCAATCAGGTTGACCGGGATTGACCCTGCGCGCCCGAACCCGGCTTCGCCGCCCACGCTGATCCGGCAGCCCAGGGCAGCGGCCACCGGGTCCGCCATGAGGGCGGCAATGTGGTCGGCGAGTGGATCGCCCGCGGCCGGCGGCGTGCCCGGCGCGGGTTCCGCGCGGGTTTCCTGGCCGGGTTCGACGACGCCGGACTTCACGACGCCGGCCGTGACCACGTCGAACTTGACCAGGGTGAGATGCAGCGGCCAGTCATCCCGGGGAAACTCGAGCCCTTCGGCTACCGGTTCCACGAAGGCCACCGCGATCAGGTTCCGCATGGGAAAAGTGTGCCACGCCGCGGCGCCTCCGGGGTCGGGCGGGCGCCGCAAACTCACAGTGCCGGCGGCGACGGCGCGGACTAAAATGGGAAGTGGCCTTGGATGTGGGCCTTGCGCTGAACCGCAGAATCGCATCCCGCGTGCCTCCGGCCTGTCCCCCATGGTGCCGGAGGCACCTCCGCCAAAGGACAGTGCCGGAGGCACCTCCGCGGAAGGACAGTGCCGGAGAACGGCGCCGAGGGCTGTTAGACGGTGCGGACGACGTCCTCGTAGGCGAATTTCGGCTTGGCTTCGCCCCAGGCGTCTGCCCCGGGCTGGCCGATGTTGACCACCAGGAAGCTCTTCTGGCTCCCGTCGGGGAAGAACGCAGCGTCGATCTTGGCGAAGTCGGCACCGGTCATGGGACCTGCCGCGAGGCCCAGGGTGCGGACCGCGAGGATGAAGTAGCCGGCCTGCAGGTGGCGTTGTTGTTGCCCGTGGCCGCGGCGAGTTCCGGCGCGGCGTCATACATGGCTTTGGGGGCGTTGTAGCCGGGAAGGAACGCGTCCCACTGGTCCTGCCACGCGGTGTCGTAGCTCAGGACCGCGACGAGCGGCGCTGATGCCGTCTTGGCGCGGTTTCCGGCGGCCAGCGCATCAACAAGCGTGGCGCGGGCTTCGTCGGAGCGCACGTACGTAACGCGCAGCGGCTGGGAGTTGAACGCCGTGGGGCCGAACTTCGTCAGTTCGTAAATTGCGCGGGCCTGCTCTTCGGTGACGTCGCCGGTGAAGGCGTTCGCCGTGCGGGCTTCGGCAAAGATGGCGTCGACGGCGGCTGCCTCGATTACTGCTTCATCGTGGGCGAGTGTCATGGGCATCCCTTTCGCTGGGCCGGCGCACTCTTGGGCGGCCGGCGTCTCCTGCTGTCAATAGTTGCAACTTCAACGGACGGCGCCTGCTTCCCGCTGCGCCCTGTGACCTCGGGCACACCGGCCCGGCCCGCAGCACGCCGGCCCGACGGGACGGCCGGTAAATGCTGCGCGGTAAAGTTGCTCGGGAAGATTCCTTCCCGCCCGCCCCACATTCTCTGAAAGGCTCCCGGCATGAGCATGCTCGGCACCAAATGGAAGCTC
>NZ_CAKKMM010000897.1:0-2100 GCF_918698205.1 Microbacterium sp. Bi128
TGCCATTCCAGATGACGTCGTCACCCACCTCATAGCCGGTCACGCCGGGGCCAACGGCGGTCACGATTCCTGCCGCCTCACAGCCGGGAACTGCAGGGAAGTCCAGGGCAAGGTACGGCTTCAGGTAGCCGGCGACGACTTTCCAGTCCACCGGGTTGACGCCGACGGCGCGGATTCCCACCTGGACCTCGTTCTCCCTCGGAACCGGCGGTTTCTCCTCGCCAACGGTGACGACGTCCGGGCTGCCATAGTGATCGAAAGAGATCTTGGTGTCTTTCACGGGGCTTTGCTCCTTCGGCTCGACGCGCTGCGGCCTGTGCTGCCAGCTTCTGGCACAAGCGGCGGCTGCGCAAGAGTCGCCCGGCAAGTTGAATTGTCCGAGGCAGCCTGAGCCGAACCGGGGCCCGTGACGAGGGTCAGGCGCCTGGCGAGCGGGTCAGCAGCGTGGAGATCCGGTGCGCTTCTTCCAGGAGCAGCCGCCCCAGCTGCGGACGCCGGTCCTCCCGGAAGCGCGGTTCGATGCCGGTCAGGGACAGCGCCCAGGCGGGGCGCCCCCGCTGGTCGAAGACCGCCGCACCCATCCCCCAGCTGCCTTCCAGGACCAGCCCCGGATTGACCGAATAGCCGGCCTGCCGCGTCGCTTCCAGGTTCTCCCTGACCAGTGCTGCGGTGTGCGCGGCCGCAAAGCTGCCGGCATGGGCTGCCCAGTTGGCGAGCAGTTCTTCCTGCTCTTGTGCCGGCAGGAAGGCCATGATGGCGGTGCCGGCGGAGGCGACGCCCAGCGGGAACCGCACCCCCTCGTGCAGCACGAAGGAACGGACCGGGAAGCTGCCTTCTTCCCGGAGCAGGCACACGGTCTCGTTGCCGCGGCGGATGGAGAAGAAAGCGCTTTCGCCGGTCTCTTCGGCCAGGCGGCGCAGGCTCGGCCTCGCGATGTCCTCCAGGGGGAAGCGCGCCGAGGCCACGGACCCCAGCAGCAGGATCTCCGGTCCCAGGACCCAGTTGCCGCTGCCCGGGTCCTGGTCCAGCAGCCCCTCGGCCGCGAGCGAGCTCAGCAGCCGGTGCACGGTGGGCCGTGTCAGGCCGGATTCGCGCACGAGCTCCACCAGGGGGCAGCCCTCCGGCTTCCGGCCGACCAGGCGCAGCAGGCCGGCTGCCCGGCTGACCACCTGGGCGCCCTGGACGGGGGTTGTATTCATTGCTTGCCTCACGTCGGCCCGGAACTGAATGATGCTTTCTCCCACGCTGCTTTTACCCAATTTCACCATCAGGTATCCACATAATGGATAGTCCTAAGGGTAGCGTCCACACTGTAAATTCCGCCAGTTAGCGGCGAGACTCCACGTTGACAGTGGTCTGTGACACACCATAGGCTCCTTCTTCAGACATGGAGTCCACAAAGTGGATTGCCGGGGTGGACAGCAAGACGAGCTCAATGAGGAGATGCAATGTCAAAGGTGAAATCCGGGGCAGAGGCCGCTTTGCAGGACGTACTGCGCGACGGCATGACGCTCGACGTCGGCGGTTTCGGGCTCAGCGGGATCCCCGCTGACCTGATCGAGGCGGTGCGGGACTCCGGGGTGAAGGACCTGACTGTCGTCTCCAACAACATGGGCGTGGACGGCAAGGGCCTCGGGGTCCTGATCGAAGGCGGCCAGGTCCGTAAGGTCATCGCGTCCTACGTTGGGGAAAACAAGCTCTTCGCCGAGCAGTACCTCGCCGGCCAGCTGGAGGTGGAGTTCACCCCGCAGGGCACCCTTGCTGAGCGGCTGCGCGCCGGCGGCGCCGGCATCCCGGCGTTCTACACGAAGACCGGCGTGGGCACCCTCGTCGCCGAAGGCAAGCCGCTGGCGGAGTTCGACGGCGAGACCTATGTCCAGGAGCGCGCCATCAAGGCCGACGTCGCCCTGGTTCACGCCCGCACGGCCGACACCGACGGCAACCTGATCTACCGGTATACCGCGCAGAACTTCAATCCGGTGGTGGCTACCGCGGGAGCCGTGACGGTCGCCGAGGCCGAAGTGATCGTCGAGCCCGGCCAGCTGGAACCGAACCACATCATCACCCCCGGCGTGTTCGTCCAGCGCCTGGTCCAGGCCA
>NZ_CAKKMM010000898.1:0-2097 GCF_918698205.1 Microbacterium sp. Bi128
ACCTCTCCGTAACCCGCGACGGCGCCGCGGTCTCCCTGCGCGCCCGGGGCTGGTCGGCAGACCTGGCCAGGACATCGTCCTCGATCCAGACCCACATTTACGTGACTGATCCGTCCGGGACCACCAAGGGCTATGCCTGGCAGGCCAACCAGCCCCGGCCCGATGTTGACCAGGCCCTCGGTTACGGTCCGTTGCACGGCTTCGACGGCACGGTCCGGATCACGGCGTCGGGCACGTACAAGGTCTGTGCCTACGCCATCGGGTCCTTCGGCAACACACTCCTGGACTGCAAGTCGCTCCGGGCCACCGGGGTGGAGGCACCGACGGGGTCTTTCGACAGCTTCGGCCAGGTCCGCACGGCCGACAAGGTCACGCTACAGCTCAAGGGCTGGGCAGCCGACCTCGCCAACCCCTCGGCTTCCAGCTATGCCGACGCCTACGTCACCGACCCGGCCGGGAAAACCACCGGGTACCGGATGAGCGCCAACGTCGCCCGGAAGGATGTCGCGGACGCGACCGGCCTGGGGCTGGCCCATGGCTTCGACTACCAGGTCAAAGCCACCGTTCCGGGATCGTACCGTGCGTGCGTCTACGGGATCGGGCGAAACGCCAACGTGCTGCTGTCCTGCAAAACCACAAACGTCGAGGCCAACCCCGCACCCTTCGGCTCCTACGATTCGGTGTCCCTCACCCAGGCGCCCAACGCCGCGAACTTCCAGGTGAGCGGATGGGCACTGGATCCGGTGCAGCCAGGCAAGAGCGTGCCCGTGCACGTCTACGTCCAGTCGCCCAACGGAACCAATCCCGGCTACGCCTTCACCGCGAACCGCCCGCGTCCGGACGTCAACGCCGCGCTGCAGACGGTGGGTGACCACGGTTTCCAGGTCTCGGTCCCGCTGACCAGTGCCGGGAAATACACCGTGTGCGCCTATGCCATCGGCATCGCCCCGGTCACGGCCGGCAACACCCTGCTGGGCTGCAAGTCCATCAGCGCGGCCCCGACACCCGCCACCATGGGTTACCTGGATGCCGCCTCGATCCAGGTCATCAGCGGCAAAGCCTCCATCAAGGCATCCGGCTGGACCCTGGATCCGTCCTTCCCGGCCTCATCGATCCCGGACCACGTCTACGTGACCTCGCCTGACGGGATCCGGAAGGGGTACGCCTTCATGGCCGACCAGAAGCGCCCGGACGTCAACCGGTCCCTCGACACGGTCGGCAACCACGGCTTCACGTCAACGGTCCCCATCACCCAGCGCGGCCAGTACCGGGTGTGCGCCTACGGCGTCGCCGTCTCGATGCTGAGCCTGAACAACTCTCTGCTGGGTTGCCGATCGCTCACGTATTAGCCGGCCCCGGCTGACGCCGCACCACGCAAAAGAGACCGGCCCCCGCACATGCGGGGGCCGGTCTGCGTTCAGGTGCCCGGGGCGAAGACCGTTAAATCAGGAACCGAGGTAGTCGCTCAGCCGCTCCGCCGCGGAAGGAACGGTGAACCCGGTCGCCTTGATTTTGTCCAGGTTGAGGGCGCTGTTCAGCGGCCGCGGCGAGACGGCCTTGCCCTTGAAGTACTCCTCGGTGCTCACACCGGTCACGGCCTCCCGCGGCTTGCCGGAGAGTTCGTAGACGTCCGCGGCGATGTCCGCCCAGGACTGCTGCTCCCCGTCGTTGCTGAGGTTGTAGACGCCGAACTCGGCGCCCGATTCCAGCAGGTGCCGGATGCCGGCGGCGATGTCTTCGGTGAAGCTCAGCCGCCCGATCTGGTCATCAACCACCGACGGTTCGATGCCGCGCTCGGCCAGCGAGGCCATGGTGCGGACAAAGTTGTTGCCCTCACCGATCACCCAGCTCGTGCGCACAATGTAGTGCCGGGGCACCACACTGACGACGGCGTCGCCCGCGGCTTTGGTCTGGCCGTAGACGCCCAGCGGCGCCACCGGCTCCGATTCGTCGTGCGTGGCGCGCGTGCCGTCGAAGACATAGTCCGAGGACACGTGCACCAGGGTGAGGTCGTGTACGACCGCGGTGCGCGCCAGCCGCGCCACGGCCGTGACGTTGACTGCCCAGGCGGCCGCGCGGCCCTCGGCCGACTCGGCG
>NZ_CAKKMM010000899.1:0-2093 GCF_918698205.1 Microbacterium sp. Bi128
GAGAAGCAGCGCTTCCTCGCCTCGCTGGCCAAGCTCGACGACGAGGTCCCGGGCCCGAACCGGCTGCAGAACCGCGCCCTTCCGGCCGCGCCGCTGCCGCACGACTCGTTCGAGAACACTGCCGACACAGATCCGTCGCTGCCCGCGAACCGCGACTGGGGCCGCGCCATCCTGGGCCGCGTCACGACGTCGACACTGGGCAACTCCTCCGTCGAGGCCGCCACGATCAACGATGCCGCGACCCTGAATGCCGTGATCGATACCGCCGTCGAGAAGGGCAAGGCCTGGGGTGCGCTCTCCGGCGCCGAGCGCGCCGAAATCCTGCACCGCGCCGGCGACGTCCTCGAGGCCCGCCGCGCGGACCTTCTTGAGGTCATGGCCTCCGAGACCGGCAAGACGATCGACCAGGGCGATCCGGAGATCAGCGAGGCGGTCGACTTCGCGCACTACTACGCCGAGTCCGCCCGCAAGCTCGACGACGTCGACGGCGCCACCTTCGTCCCGGCCAAGCTCACCGTTGTGACGCCGCCGTGGAACTTCCCGGTCGCCATCCCGGCCGGCTCCACCCTTGCGGCCCTCGCCGCCGGCTCCGCCGTCGTGGTCAAGCCCGCCAAGCAGGCCCGCCGCAGCGGCGCCGTCATGATCGAGGCCCTCTGGGAGGCCGGCGTTCCGCGCGACGTGCTCACCATGGTCCAGTTGGGCGAGCGGGAACTGGGCCAGCAGCTCATTTCCCACCCGGCCGTGGACCGCGTCATCCTGACCGGCGGCTACGAGACCGCCGAGCTGTTCCGCTCGTTCCGCAAGGACCTGCCCCTGCTGGCCGAGACCAGCGGCAAGAACGCCATCATCGTCACCCCGAGCGCGGACCTGGACCTCGCGGCCAAGGACGTCGCGTACTCCGCGTTCGGCCACGCCGGCCAGAAGTGCTCCGCCGCCTCGCTGGTGATCCTCGTCGGCTCCGTGGCGAAGTCGAAGCGCTTCCACAACCAGCTGATCGACGCCGTCACCTCGCTCAAGGTCGGCTACCCCCAGGACCCGGCGAGCCAGATGGGCCCGATCATCGAGCCCGCCAACGGCAAGCTCCTGAACGCCCTCACCACCCTCGGCGAGGGCGAGACCTGGGCCGTCGAGCCGCGGAAGCTCGATGATTCGGGCAAACTCTGGAGCCCTGGCGTGCGCTCCGGTGTCCGCCGCGGATCCTACTTCCACCTCACCGAGTTCTTCGGCCCGGTCCTGGGCGTTATGACCGCCGAGACCCTCGAGGAGGCCATCGCGATCCAGAACCAGATCGAATACGGCCTCACCGCGGGCCTGCACTCGCTGAACAGCGAGGAACTGGGGATTTGGCTGGACACCATCCAGGCCGGCAACCTCTACGTCAACCGCGGCATCACCGGCGCGATTGTCCAGCGCCAGCCCTTCGGCGGCTGGAAGAAATCCGCCGTCGGCGCCGGCACCAAGGCCGGCGGCCCGAACTACCTCGTCGGCCTCGGCGAATGGGTCAGCAAGCCCAGCACCGCCGCCGGCACCCCGGGCGCTGCTCCCGCCCAAGCCGGCGTCCGCCGGATCGAGGACGCCGCCAAGGGCTTCCTGACCGCCGACGAACTCGCGCCGCTGCAGCGCGCGCTCGCCTCCGACGCCCGCGCCTGGGCCGAAGAGTTCGGCACCGCGAAGGACGTCTCCGGCCTGAGTGCGGAACGCAACGTCTTCCGCTACCGTGCTCTGCCCGTCACGGTCCGCCTCGCGGAAGGCGAGCCGCTTGCCGGCCTCGTCCGGACCGTCGCCGCCGGCGTCCTGGCCGGGTCCGTCCTGACGGTCTCCACCGCCGTCGAACTGCCCGCCCAGCTGCGCGCCGTCCTGTCCGGGCTTGGCATCGCCGCGACTGTTGAGAACGACGCCGAATGGCTCGCTTCCGCAGGCACCCTCGCCGCGGCGGGCAAGCTCTCCGGCGCCCGGATCCGGCTGATTGGCGGGGACGCCAAGGCGCTGGCCGAGGCCACGGGCGGACGCCCGGACCTGGCGGTGTATGTCCACCCCGTCACGGAAGCCGGACGCGTGGAACTGCTGCCGTTCCTGCATGAGCAGGCCATCAG
>NZ_CAKKMM010000900.1:0-2093 GCF_918698205.1 Microbacterium sp. Bi128
GAGCCGGACATACCAACGCGCGAGGTGTACAAGATCCTCAAAACCCAATTGGGAGTCAGCAGCGGTTCCACTCATCGGGGTCAGCTCTGCAAGCCGGAGTTTGGAGACATCCTGTTTGTACCCGGCATACAGAAACGAGGCCTTGTGAGATTTCGCAATGAGATGTTCAAGGCATACGTCCGTATGCGCCCGTCAATCTATACGGGCATTGACGACGTCGTTCGGGATGCATTCAGCGTTTGGAATGAAGGCACTGCGTAGCGCTGTCCGTCTAGACTGATGCGCTGGGACGAGTGCAACGCCTGTACTCCATCTTAAACCTCCGCCACAGGAGCCGCGAACTGCGCCGCGTACAGCGCCGCGTACGCCCCGCCGGCCTCCAACAATGAAGCGTGCGTCCCCTGCTCCACGATCTGCCCGGCCTCCATCACCAGGATGAGGTCGGCGTCGCGGATGGTGGAGAGGCGGTGCGCAATGACAAACGAAGTCCGGTCGGACCGCAGCGCGCTCATGGCCTTCTGCACCAGCACCTCGGTGCGGGTGTCCACCGAGCTGGGCGCCTCGTCCAGGATCAGCACGGACGGCCGGGCCAGGAAGGCCCGGGCGATGGTCAGCAGCTGCTTCTCGCCGGCCGAGACGTTGCCGCCTTCGTCGTCGAGCACGGTATCGTAGCCCTCCGGCAGGGACCGGACGAACCGGTCCACGTATGTCGCCCGCGCGGCCTCCAGAATTTCGTCCTCCGAAGCGCCAGGCCGGCCGTAGGCGATGTTGTCCCGGATGGTCCCGCCGAACAGCCAGGTGTCCTGCAGCACCATGCCCATCCGCGAGCGCAGCTCGTCGCGGGTCATCGCGGTGACGTCCACGCCGTCGAGCGTGATCCGCCCGGCGTCGAGCTCGTAGAAGCGCATCATCAGGTTCACCAGGGTGGTCTTGCCCGCGCCCGTCGGGCCCACAATCGCCACCGTCTGCCCCGGCTCCGCCACCAGGCTCAGCGAGGAAATCAGCGGCTTGTCCGGCGAATAGGAGAAGGACACGTCCTCGAACACCAGCCGCCCCCGGCCACCAGAAGGCGCCTCAGACGGCGAAGGATCCTGCGACTGCTCGTCCGTATCCAGCAGCTCAAACACCCGTTCGGCCGAGGCCACACCGGACTGCAACAGGTTCGCCATGGACCCCAGCTGGGCCAGGGGCTGGGTGAACTGCCGGGAGTACTGGATGAACGCCTGCACATCTCCCAGCTGCATCGCCCCGGAGGCCACCTGCAGCCCGCCCACCACGGCGATCCCCACGTAGACCAGGTTCCCGATGAACGTCATGGCCGGCATGATCAGGCCCGAAATGAACTGCGCGCCGAAGCTCGCCTGGTACAGCTCCGCGTTCTTCTGCCGGAACCGCTCCTCCACCTCGCGCTGCCGGCCGAACACCTTCACCAGCGCGTGCCCGGTGTACGTCTCCTCGATCTGCCCGTTCAGCTCGCCGGTGTGCCTCCACTGCAGCACGAAGAGCTTCTGGGAGCGCTTGGCGATCACCGCCGTCGTCACCAGGGTCAGCGGAATGGTCACCAGCGCAATCAGCGCCAGCGTGGGCGAGAGGATGATCATCATCACCAGCACCCCGGCCACGGTCAGCACCGAGGTCACGGCCTGGCTGATGGACTGCTGCAGGCTTTGGGAGATGTTGTCGACGTCGTTGGTCACCCGGCTGAGCAGCTCGCCGCGCTGCACGGAGTCGAAGTACCGCAGCGGCAGTCGGTTGATCTTCGCCTCGATCCGCTCGCGCAGCCGGTACATCGTGCGCTGCACCACGCCGTTGAGGATATAGGCCTGCATCCAGCCGAACACCGAGGCCAGCACGTACAGGACCAGCGCCCACAGCAGCACGGTGGCCAGCGCGGTGAAGTCGATCCCGGTGCCGGGGGTCAGCGTCATGGCGCTGAGCATGTCCGCCTGCTGGTTCTGCCCGGCGGCGCGCATCTGGGCGATCACCTGGGCCTGGGTCTCCCCGGCCGGCAGCTGCTTGGCCACGACGCCGGCGAAGATCAGGTTGGTGCCCTCGCCCAGCAGCCGGGGCCCGATCACCGAGAACGTCACCCC
>NZ_CAKKMM010000901.1:0-2092 GCF_918698205.1 Microbacterium sp. Bi128
TCGGTCTGGGAGTCCGGGGCGAACGGGTGGATGGAGGCGAATTCCGGCCAGGAGATCGCTTCCATCTCGGCCGTGGCGTTCAGCTTCATGGTGCAGGAGCCCAGCGGGATCATGGTGCGGTCCAGGGCGAGGTCGCGGTCCGAGAGCTTGCGGATGTAGCGCAGCAGCTGGGTTTCGGAGCGGTGCGTGTTGAACACCGGGTGCTGCAGGAAGTCGGAGGTGCGCAGCACCGTCTCGGGCAGTTCGAAGCCCTTGGCCTCCACCACCGGGCCGGCGCCAAAGGCGACGACCACCGCGGAGAGGACCTCCGGCGTCGTGGTTTCATCGACGGACACGCCAACTGTGTCCGCGTCGATGAGCCGCAGGTTGATGCCCCGGGCCTCGGCGGCGGCGATGACCTTGGCGGCCTTGCCGGGCACGCGGACCGTGAGGGTGTCGAAGAAGGACTCGCTCACCAGTTCCCGGCCGACGATCTTCAGCGTGGCGGCGAGGGCGCGGGTGTTGTTGTGGACGGTCTCGGCGATCGCCTTCAGCCCGTCCGGGCCGTGGTAGACGGCGTAGAACGAGGACACGATGGCCAGCAGTGCCTGCGCGGTGCAGATGTTGGACGTGGCCTTCTCACGGCGGATGTGCTGCTCGCGGGTCTGCAGGGCCAGGCGGTAGGCCGGGACACCGGCGTTGTCCTTGGAGACGCCGACGATGCGGCCGGGGAGCGTGCGTTCCATGCCCTCGCGCACCGCCATGTACGCGGCGTGCGGGCCGCCGAAGAACAGCGGCACGCCCAGGCGCTGGGTGGAGCCGACGGCGATGTCCGCCCCCTGCTCGCCCGGAGGGGTGATCAGGGTCAGGGCAAGCAGATCCGCCGCCACGGTGACCAGTGCGCCGCGTTCTTTGGCCTCCGCGATCACGCCGGACTGGTCCCACACCCGGCCGGAGACGCCCGGCTGCTGGAGGACGAGACCGTTGATGTCGCCGTCGGGCAGACCGGCGGAGAGGTCAGCGACCTGCACCTCGAAGCCCAGCGCCTCCGCTCGGCCCCCGACGATGGCAATGGTCTGCGGGAGGCAGTCGGCGTCGAGGACGGTCTTGGCCCCGGCAGCGGACTTGTTTTTGTTGGCGCGGCGCATGAGAAGCACGGCCTCGGCAACCGCGGTGGCCTCGTCCAGGAGGGACGCATTGGCGACCGGGAGCGCGGTGAGGTCCTGGACCATGGTCTGGAAGTTCAGCAGCGCCTCGAGGCGTCCCTGGGAGATTTCCGGCTGGTACGGGGTGTAGGCGGTGTACCAGGCGGGGGCTTCGAGGATGTTGCGGCGGATCACCGGCGGGGTGACGGTGTCGTAGTAGCCCTGGCCGATCATCTGCACGGCCGTCTTGTTCTTGTAGGCGAGCTTGCGCAGTTCGGCCAGCACCTGGACTTCGCTGAGGGCGCTGTCCAGGGTGAGGGGCTTTTCCTGGCGGATGGAATCGGGGACCGCGTTGTCAACGAGGCCATCAACGCTGTCGTAGCCGACGGCCTTGAGCATGGTGTCGATGTCGGCCTGGCGGCGGGCGCCGATGTGGCGGTCTGCGAAGGTGGACGGGGACGATTGAACCGTCATGAGAGGAACTCCATAATTCAGGTGGCATCAAGACGCCACGATGATTCGGGTTCCTCCCCGCTCTGTATTGGACCTGAGAGTTTCCGCGCAGCCCGCTTTTCAGGGCTCCGCTTGCACCGTCGGTGAGCACAGCATGTCCGGGACACGCCTGCTACTTTCCAGAGATGCCTTGCCGCGGCGGTACATGGGCCTGAGAGATTCCTGGGGAGGGTTTGCTCCTACGGCGCCTGCTTGTACCTACTTGCAGGACTCTCCCGCCGCAGATCAAAGGCGTATTTAATTAGGTGTTCAATCGGGGGTGACAACAGTCACAGCTCTCATTGTCCTATGCCGGGCGCGCGTCCGCAAACTCCCTCCCGGCGGCGGACCCAGGTTACGGGCCACGAGCCACCCGGTGGCGAATCCGGCGGCGCGAATTCGCCGGAAACACCCGGAGTCGCCGCAACTTTCCGGCGTACTCGAACGCTTCCGGCGAATTCGGCGGGGAGTAAGGG
>NZ_CAKKMM010000902.1:0-2091 GCF_918698205.1 Microbacterium sp. Bi128
CAGTCGACGTAGCGCTCCCACGGGTTGAGGGTGGGATCGAGCCCCTTGAGCCGGAAGGAATTGACCACCTGCTCGGGCGTGGGCCGCGGAATCCGCTCCTGCTCAAGCAGCGCCGGCTGCAGCGTGCTCACAGCCAGGAGATAGCCGGCACTGGTGGTCAGGAAGATCATGAAGACATACGTGAGCGCACGTTTGGCGAGATATCGAAGCATGGAGCGGCTAGTTCTGGATCGCCGTTGCCTGAGCAGATCCGTGCGTCACGGCTGCGGCCGCACGGGCGGGCCCGCCTGCGCCAGGGACAAGATTATTCACAACGTCGATCCTTCCGTCGTCCCCATCCGGCAGCGGGTTCCGCGGCCGGTTCGGGAGTATGGGCCAGCTGGTTTCCGGCCGCCCGCATGCCTTGCGGCTGAGCCCTTGTGGGCTATGTTGCGGGTCACATTCCAGAGGAAGCTATCACATTAGCCGGGCTCCGCCGGGCTCTCACGGGCCGCGACACGGCGGCTTCGCTACAGATCGTTATGAATAACTCCGTGGAATGGATTTGGACCACGGAACCGGCTGCGCCGCTAGGAGCCGCACACTACGCGCGTGACAAGCTCCCGCCAGGTGTCCGCAAGGCGCTCCGGCGCAATCCCGTGCACGCCGACGGAATGAAGCAACAGTTCCGGCTCCAGCGACGCCCCGAGGGCCGACGCCATGACCCACGGGTCCGCCGTCACGCCGGCTTCGCGCAGCAGCATCTCGAGATGACGGCGCCAGAGGACGGCCGGCGGGACATCGAACCTGTTGTAGACCGAGGCGTCGGCGGCCCGCGCCAGCTCCCCGAATTCCAGGATCCAGTCAATGCGGGCGGCGCCCACGGCGATCAGCCGCTCCAGGGGCGGCGCGCCGGGACCTACCGGGGGCGGACCAAACATGAACCGGCCCTGGAATTCGGCCTCGGCGTCGCTAAGGAGCGCCATCATCAGCCCGGCACGGCTGCCGAACCGCCGGAACACCGTCCCTTTTCCAACTCCGGCGCGCTGCGCCAGCCGGTCCATGGTGAGGGCGTCGGCGCTGGATTCCTCAACGATTTCCCGGGCGGCGCAGAGCAGGAGCTCCCTGTTGCGGATCGCGTCGCTGCGCGCTGATTCTGCGGCGGGCGCGGCGGGGCGCCCTGACCCGGACTGGGCACCGGGACGGATCGGGATGAGGCTCACACCGCTGATTCTAGCGCCCCGGAATATAACCGGACCGCAGTCCGTTTAGGATGGGTGAAGGCCCCAAAACCTCACGATCCACCAGCCGCCGGAATCACCCCGCGGCGTGATGCACAGGAGTACACATGTCCAAGAAGACCATCCTCACTCTCGTCGGCAGCCTTCGCGCCGGCTCCACCAACCTGCAGCTGGCCGAGGCCATCGCGCTCAACGCCCCGGAACAGGTGGACGTGGTCATTCACGAGAGCCTGGGCAACATCCCCTTCTACAACGAGGACATCGACGTCGAAGGCCAGGTGCCCGCGGCCGCCGCCGCCCTGCGGGCCGCCGCCAACGAGGCCGACACCATCCTGCTGGTCACGCCGGAGCATAACGGCACCGTCCCGGCATCGCTGAAGAACGCCATCGACTGGCTGTCCCGCCCCTTCGGCGCAGGCGCCCTGTCCGGCAAGCCCACCGCGGTTGTCGGAACCGCCTTTGGCCAGTTCGGCGGCGTATGGGCCCAGGACGAGGCCCGCAAGGCCGTCGGCATCGCCGGCGCCCAGGTCCTCGAAAACGTCAAGCTGGCAGTCCCGGGCTCGATGGTCCGCTTCGCCGAGGTTCACCCCAAGGACGACGCCGAAGTTGTCGAGCAGATCAAGGGCGTGTTCGACGCGCTGGCCGAGGCTCCCGCTGCGGAAGCGGCGTAAGCTTCCGCACCCCGCACTCCGCTCCAGATACCTCCCGGGCCCCCGGCAGCACACGGCTGCCGGGGGCCTCGGGCCGCCCGTAGCAGCCCGGTCGCTTTCGGCCCGGGCATTATCTGGAAACAATCGTTTCCCCCAAGACAACACGGGTAGTATCCTTGGGTTTGTGACCCACGAAACACTTGATGCCGCCGCAGCAGTAC
>NZ_CAKKMM010000903.1:0-2082 GCF_918698205.1 Microbacterium sp. Bi128
CCACACCGAGAGCCGCACGTCCCAATGGACCCGGTTCTTGACCGACTTTTCCTCCGGGACAATCTGGAACAAAACGCGGTGGGCGGGCGCCTTGGCGTCGAGTTCCTCGGGCGGGCGGATCGCGGCACCCTCGCGCCACACGAGCTTGCCCCGGTGCGTGGTGGTCTCCGCCTCCGTCGCGAAGCCCCGCTCGATCATGGAGTGGATGAAAACCTCATCCTGCGGCTCCACGGCCCATTCCAGGGTTTCGGCCCACCAATCGGCGAGCTCGTGCGGGTTTTTGCAGTCGACGACTATCTGGATTTTCAGTGTCATGGGAAGAACCTACGACGTCGCGGCCCGCGGCGGTAGGGTTCAGGCGCCGCAAGGCACCGGAGGCCCTTGCGGCGTAAGGGAGTCCGCGATCCGCCAGATCGATCCATCCCAGGTCATCAGGTAGTCGAGCTTCCATTCCGAGCAGGACTGCCCGTCGGGACCGTGCTGCGCGTCCTGAACGGTCCTCAGCCGGACGGACGCCGTGAGATCGGGTCCGGCAGCGGATACGTCCTCGACCTCCAGCGTGCGCCAGAAAGACGAGCCGAGCCCCTCCCGCCATGTCTCGAGTCCGCCCATCCGGTCCTGCATCTCGGGTGTCAGTATGGCGAACGCGAGGTCGTATGCGCCGCGGTTGATGGACTGGCCATGAAATACCAGGCTCTGGGTGATGTTGGCGGCCTGCGGGTGATCGGAATTCACCGTAACGTCTATCGCGCTGGTGTCTGCCGGTGCCGGAAGGCCGCAGCTTGTCGGGGACAGCGAAGTGGTGCGGTTCTTCCAGCTCTCGACGGCGAGGACAGCCTTGCGGGCATCCACAGCGAAGGCCGTGCCCTCGGCACTGTAGTTGCCTTCGCTGCCTGCACCGAAAACCCAGGCCCGCTTGGAGCTCACGACTCCTGCCACCTTGCCGTCCATGGTCAGCAGCGGGCCGCCGCTGTTTCCAGGATTGATGGCGGCGTCGGTCTGGATCAGGTTGCTGACCGTCCTTGTGCCGATTGTCTGCTCCCGGTTCAGTCCGCTGACGCGTCCCGCGGTGAAGGTCAGGTCGGCGTCCAGGGGAAAGCCCAGCGCCGCCACGTCTTCGCCCAGTGCCGGGGGAGCGCTGACGAAGTCGAAGATGTGGCCGCTGACCGGGCGGGCGGTGCGCAAAAGAGCAAGGTCGGCCGCCTCATCAATACCGAGTACCTGCGCGCTCGAGATCTCTGTTCCGAGGCTGATGCTGATGGCGGCTTGGTCCTTCACGACGTGTGCGGCGGTGACGATGAGGTCATTCTCGATGAGGAAACCGGTACCGACGCCGCCTGCGTCGCACAGCGTGACGTTGATCTTTGCTACTCCGGAGCGGACACTCGCGACGGTGCCGGCCCACCCGCCCGGCTGTCGGCTTCCGGTAGCGACCGGGTCTGGTGCTGTGACGGCCGCCTGGCTGGTTGGCGGCGGGGTCGCCGGCGCTGCAGACGTGGCCGTTGGGGTGGCCGGTGCAGCCGGTGCAGTCGGTGCGGCGCCGGGAAGGGACACGCAGCCGCTCAGCGCGAGAAGTGTCGTCATCGCCGCAGCTGCCGGGAGTGCGAACATTCGGTGGGCGTGGGCTTTCATGGCAGTCCTCCCCAATACAAGGTTGCCGCTCCAGCCCTCCCAAACCATCGCGAAGTGCCCTCAAGATAACGCATGCGCCGGCGAACAACCAGAGGGGAGCCGGGTGCCATGCGCCGCCGCCTTGCTTCGGTTACCCCTGCACTTGCTGCAGCTGTTCGAGCACCTCGGGCGGAATGGCGTAGATGAAGATGACCGCCAGGAGGTTCTTGGAGGCGTGGACGAAGTAGGAGAACATCACGTTCTTCCCGGTCCAGACGTACACGAACACCAGGACGGCGCCCATGGCAAGGTACGGCATCAGCACCTGCAGGGTCATTTGCTCCTGGCCCACGATGTGCAGGGCCGCGAAGAGGACCACGGACATGATGCAGCAGACCCAGAGGTTGACCCGGCGGCTCAGTTTGCCGATCAGCAAATGGCGGAAAATGTACTCCTCGACGAACGGGCCGA
>NZ_CAKKMM010000904.1:0-2082 GCF_918698205.1 Microbacterium sp. Bi128
GGAGCCGGCTCGTGTGCACGATCACGTCGCCGCCGCGGAGGGCAGCGACGACCGTGTCCACGGTTTCGTCCAGGTGCTCCCCCGCGTTGTCGCCGAGGAGCTTCTCGACGTCGATCTCCACGATCCGGGCCGCGCTGTGCTGCTCGGTGAGGGCGTTGAGCTGGCGGGTGGTGACACCGACGTGCGAACCGACCACGATCAGGCCACCGGCTTCCGAGGGGATGTTGCCCGCATAGGCTTCCTCGCCGCTGAGTTCGGTGCGGATTTCCTGGCCGATCCGTGCCCGAACAAACGGCGGGCCCACGCGGTAGAGCAGCTTCTTGCCGCGGCTTTCCGCTTCTTCCAGGCCCAGGGCCAGCGCCCGCAGGTCGTTTTCGGTGACGATGTCCGCCACGATCGGAGTCGAATCCGTGGCGGCGTCGATGGCATCGGCAATGGCCTTGGCGGAGATCATCGGATCGGTGGACGCCCGGATGATGTCCAGATCCAGCACGATCACCGAATCCGCGGGGAACCGGCCGTTCGACTTCTCCTCGACATACTTGGCCATCTCCGAGTTGGCGAAGCCGAAGCTGGCGTCCCGGGCGAATTCGGTCTCGGCCACGGGGGTGAGCTGCCCGGCGTCCGTGCCTGTGCCGCGGGTGAAGTGCACGCCGCCGACCGTGACGCGGCCGGCGTCGGGGAACGCGGGAACAATCACGACGCCGTCCGTCTTCTCGCCGTTGACGGCGGTGACGGTGGCTGCGATGACGTCCGGTTCGAGCGGGTAGTGTCCGCGGAGGGTGGAGTCGCTGCGGCTGACAAAGCTGAGCCGAAGCGCGGGTTCAGCGGACGCTGCGGCCGCGAGTGCGTTGCGGACGATCTCCTCGTTGCGGGCAGCCGCCTCGGCAGGGTCAAGGCTGCGGGTGTTGGTGAGCACGTAGACCGCGCGCTGGCGCTGGCCGTCGACTTCGTAGGCGAACGCCCAGGCAAAGTCCGCCACTTCCCAGCGGGTGAGGACCGGCAGGTTCGCCACGGACTGGGTGCCGGTGGGGTCGTCGTCGAGTACGACCAGGACACGGGGGGATGCCTCGGAGGAGGCGGCCACGCTGTCTGCCACCAGCCGGGCGGGGATCTGTACTTCCGCGGGGAAAGCGGCCAGCACGTCTGCTTCGAGGGGCACTATGCACTCCATTGTGTGTGGATCTTTCAGTGGAAAACTGCGGTTCTCCGCGAGCCGCAGCAGGAACAAAATGTAAGATGTCAGACATCTTGCATATGAATGCTAGTGTGGCATATGGCACAACGACGCGCAAGTAGACTTGGCCATCACGGAGCACGCCATCAGGCAACAAGTCGCTGGACGGGGAGAATTGGCTAGGAAATCGCTGGTCGGCGTTGTGGCCGACGAACTACTGGACCGGATTATTGGCGGCGAGTTCCCGCCCGGCGCGAGCGTCCCCGGCGAACTGGAGCTCAGCTCCCGGCACGAAGTCAGCCGCATGACCGTGCGCGAGGCCATGAAAACCCTTGAAGCCCAGCGGATCCTCAGCGTGGAACGCGGCCGGGGCACGTTCGTGAACCCGGTGAACCGCTGGGGCTCCCTGGACGCCGTGCTGCGGGCAGCCTCGGAGGGCACAAACGACGCCTCGGCCGCCATCCAGCTCATCGAGCTCCGGCGGATGCTGGAGACGGGCGCCTGCGAACTGGCTGCCGGGCGGATGTCGGACACGGACATCCAGGCCCTCCGCGCGCACGTCGACAGGATGCGGCTGGCCCACGAGAGGAATGATCTCGCGGCATTCGTGGAGGAAGACCTCGCTTTCCACGACCTCATCCTGCAGGCCTCGGAAAACGTCTTCGTCGCCGTGTTATTCGAACCCTTGCACCGCGTGCTGGAAAAACGGCGGACGGAAACTTCCAAGGTGCCGGAGATCCAGGAGCACGCCATCGGGCACCATCAGAACATCGCTGACGCCCTGGCCTCCCGCGACCCGCACCGCGCCCGCGACGCCATGGACGCCCACATGCAGCAGACCCTTGACGATCTAAAGACCTTAGTGCTGGCCGGAGGCCCCGCCTGACGCGGACCCGCGCTTTGCC
>NZ_CAKKMM010000905.1:0-2080 GCF_918698205.1 Microbacterium sp. Bi128
GGTCAGCATCCTGGACGCGGACAAGGAAGGCTTCCTGCGCTCCTCGACGTCCCTGATCCAGACCATCGGGCGTGCCGCCCGAAACGTCTCCGGCCAGGTGCACATGTACGCGGACCGGATCACCGATTCGATGGCCCATGCCATCGACGAGACCAACCGCCGCCGCGCCATCCAGGTGGCCTACAACACGGAGAACGGGATCGATCCCCAGCCGCTCCGGAAGAAGATCGCGGACATCACCGACCAGCTGGCCAAGGAAGACGCGGACACCCGCGAGCTGCTGGCCGCGGCCGGGAAGAACCGCGGCAAGGGCAAGGGCACCTCGCTCATCCGTGCGGACGGGCTCGCCGCCGCGCCGGCCGAGGACCTCGTCGGGCTGATTGAACAGCTGACCGAACAGATGCACGCCGCAGCCGGGGAGCTGCAGTTCGAACTGGCCGCCCGGCTGCGCGACGAGGTGGGGGATTTGAAGAAGGAACTGCGGCAAATGCAATCCGCGGGGCACGCCTAGGGTAAACTCGGTCAAACGTAGGGGAGTATCCCAAACGCTACGATCGTCAACACGCACGGCTACGATGCCGCGCCGGGCGTAGCGGGCAGCCAGGCAGCGTCATGCGCCGGCGGTCGGAGAGACTTACACCGCTGAGCTGTACCCTACGAAAGGTATTTCCCCCGTGCCCGAGCTTCCCCTGTGGTTCGAGATCGGCTCGTTTGTCGTCCTCGGCGTCATTCTGGCCATCGACCTGCTGATGGTCCTCAAACGCCCGCATGAGCCCTCCATGAAAGAAGCCGGACTGTGGGTCGCGTTCTACGTGGCCCTGGCCCTGGTCTTCGCCGGCGCCATGTTCGCCTTCACCGGCCCGGAATTCGGCGGCCAGTTCATCGCCGGCTGGGTGACCGAATACAGCCTGAGCATCGACAACCTGTTCGTCTTCATCATCATCATGGCGCGCTTCTCGGTACCGAGAAAGTATCAGCAGGAAGTGCTCATGGTGGGCATCATCATCGCCCTGATCCTCCGCGGCATCTTCATCATGCTCGGCGCGATCGTGATCGAGCAGTTCAGCTGGGTCTTCTACATCTTCGGCGCCTTCCTGCTCTGGACCGCCTGGAAGCAGGCCCAGGACGAGGGCGAGGACGAGGAAGACAAGGAAAACCCGCTGATCGCCCGGATCCGCCGGGTCCTGCCGATGTCCGAGAAGTTCGACGGCGGCAAGCTCCGCACCGTCGTTGACGGCAAGAAGGTGTTCACCCCGATGCTGATCGTCTTCGTGACCATCGGCATGACGGACCTGCTCTTCGCTGTCGACTCCATTCCGGCCATTTTCGGCCTCACCCAGAGCGCCTTCATCGTCTTCACCGCCAACATCTTTGCCCTCATGGGGCTGCGCCAGCTGTACTTCCTGCTCGGCGGCCTCATGAACCGGCTCATCTACCTCAAGCACGCCCTGTCCGTGATCCTGGCGTTCATCGGTGTGAAGCTGGTCCTGCACGCCATGCACGTCAACGAGCTGCCCTTTATCAACGGCGGCCAGCACATCGAATGGGCCCCCGAGATCCCCACCTACGTCTCGCTCGGTGTGATCATCGGCACCATCGTCGTCGCGGTGGTCGCCAGCCTCATGAGCTCCAAGGCGTCCAAGTCGAAGCTGGATGCCCGGTTGGAAGAGGACTCCCGCAAGAGCCTGAGCGACGTCGACTAGTACCAAACCGCCGGGGTGAGAGTGCAGGACACACCTCGCGGCACATAGCAGTACGGCGCTGGACCCTCACGGGTCCGGCGCCGTACCTGTTTAAGCAGTACCTGCTAAGCCGGGCGCCATCGGCCCGGGCCCGTGCCTGGCCGCGCCCGGGTCACCGTCGGGCGGAACGTGCCATCCCCAGCAGGCGCCCGAAGATCGCCTCGCCGTCGTCCGCGATGCCGTCGTGGTGGAAGTCGCCGGTTTCCCAGACCTGCAGGCCCCGGACCGCGGCCGCCGTCTCCAGGGACAGCTCCCGGTCCACGTAGATGTCGTCGGTGTAGACGGCCGCGGCGACGGGCACGGTGTTCAGCGCCAGTCGCTCCGGGTCGTAGAGGGGT
>NZ_CAKKMM010000906.1:0-2080 GCF_918698205.1 Microbacterium sp. Bi128
GCGCCAGCCCGTGCTCCAGTGCCGCAACGTCCTGCGGTCCGGCGCCCTTTTGGGGTCCGAAGACCGCCGGCGCGCCGCCGGGCCCGAGCAGTGGATTGTGGACGTCGCTGGCGACCACGAGTTCCGTGCCGTCCAGTTCGGGGAACCTGGCCCGGCGGATGGTGTGGATCTGCGCCAGTGACTCTCCGCTGCCGTGGAGCTGCCGGCTGCGGGCGTCGTGGAAGCCGTAGCCCAGGGCGGTGAGCATTCCCATGCCGCCGTCGGTGCTGGCACTTCCGCCCAGCGCCAGGACGATCCTGGCCGGGTTGAGACTGAGGGCGAACAGGATCGCTTCCCCAAAGCCCCGGCTGGAGGCCGCCAAGGGTTCCAGCTGGCCCGCCGGCAGGAGCGCCAGGCCGCAGGTGTTGGCGACCTCGACGACGGCGGTGGTGCCGTCGAACGCGATGCCGGCCGGGACGGGCTGGCCGGTGGGCCCGGTGACAGTGTGGCGGTGCCGGGTGAAGCCGGCGGCGACGGCGGCGTCCACACTGCCGTCCCCGCCGTCGGCCAGGGGAAGCAGCTCGCAGTGGACCGCTCCGGCCCCGCCGGTGGAGCCGGCTCCGGCGCGGAGCCCTGCGGCCAGGGCGTCGGCCACCTCGCCGGCCGTGAGGCTGCCTTTGAACTTGTCCGGTGCGATGAGGGTCCGCACGGTTTTCGGGGCGGTGGTGTTGAACATGTCAGATGGTTTCCGAGTAGGCGGGGCGGCGGGTGTCGTTGGCCGTCGAATCGGCATCGGCGGCTTCTGTGCGCTCCGGGTGGTTGTCCGGGTGCGTGTGGTGGCCGTATTCGATCAGGTCATCGTCGATGTCGCCGTAGCCGTCCGGGAGGATCGGATCCTCGCTGGGCAGCGGCTCAACAGTTTCGCCGTTGAAGACGCGGCGGACGCGGTCCGCGTCCAGGGTGCGGTCCCACCAGGCGATGAACAAGGTGGCGACGGCATTCCCGGTGAAGTTCACCAGGGCCCGGCACTCGGACATGAACTTGTCGATGCCGAAGATAAGCATGATGCCGGCGGCAGGGATGGTGCCGAGCGTGGCCAGGGTGGCGGTCAGGGCGATGAAGCCGCCGCCGGCGACGCCTGCCGCGCCCTTGGAGGTGAGCAGCATGACCGCGATGAGGCCCAGTTGCTGGCCGATGGTCAGGTTCGTGTTGGTTGCCTGGGCGATGTAGACGGCGGCCAGCGAAAGGTAGATGGCGGCGCCGTCGAGGTTGAAGCTGTAGCCCGTGGGGACCACGAGCCCGACCGTTTCCTTCTTCACACCGGCGTGCTCGAGTTTGCGCATCAGGCCCGGGAGGGCCGGTTCGGCAGTGGAGGTGCCCAGAATGAGCACGTACTGCTCTTTGAGGTGGCGGATCATCTTGAAGATGTTCAGCTTCAGGAAGGCCATGACGGAGCCGAGGACCACGACGACGAAGAGGATCGAGGTGGCGTAGAAGAGGGCGATCAGCCCGCCCATGCTGGAGAGGGAAGAGACGCCGTACTTGCCGACGGCGAAGGCCATCGCGCCGAACGCGCCCAGCGGGGCGGCCTTCATGATGAAGCCCAGGATTTTGAACATGACCCCGGTGAGGCGCTGGACACCGTCCAGGACGGGCGCCCCGACCTTGCCCATGGCGTTCAGCGCGACGCCGAAGATCACGGCGATGAAGATGATCTGGAGGATGTCGCCTTCCACGAAGGGCGCGACAACGCTGGTGGGGATGATGTGGGTCAGGAACTGCCACCATTCCTGGTGGGCGCCGGCGTCGATGAGTTTGGCCGCGGAGTCCGTCGTCTTGATCGCGCTGGCGTCTGCGTTGACGCCGTCGCCGAGGCGGAAGACGTTGATGGCGACCAGGCCAAAGAGCAGGGCAAAGATCGTGCCGATCTGGAAATACGTCAAGGCCTTCAGCCCGGTCATGCCGACCTTCTTCAGATCCGCGACGCTGGCGATGCCGCCGACGATGGTCAGGAACACGATCGGGCCGATCAGCATTCTCATGGCGTTGACGAAGGTGGTGCCGATCGGTTCCATGGCGATGCCCGCGGCCGGGGCCAGCC
>NZ_CAKKMM010000907.1:0-2079 GCF_918698205.1 Microbacterium sp. Bi128
CTGCCTTGGTGACCGTGACGGGGATACCGTCAGTGACCTGCAGCTCGAAGCGGTGGCTGTACATCCCTCCTGCCACCTCGGGAATTGCGCCGGCCCCGACGGGCACCCCGCCGCCGGAAATCCGGGTCCGCAGTGCCAGGGCGATCCCGATCCTGCTCCCGGACGTCTGCACCTGAACCGTCAGCTCAGCAGCGTCCGAACCGTCCTCCGACGAAGACTCCGACGAGGACACCGCCACCCCTGTCAGGTGCCGGTTGGCCAGTTGGGCGTCCTCGGGCACGTTGGAGTTGGTCACGCCGGTGTCGCACCCGCTGCGGATGCTGATGGACCCGCTCCACCCGACGGCGGTCAGCGTGGTTTCCAGTGCGGCCAAGTGGGGCTCGGCCATGGACACGAGCCGGCGCTGGAGTACCTGAAGCTGCCGTCCGGCGTCGTCCGCCACGAGTGCTTCCCGGCTCAGCAGGGCCCGCTTGAGGTCCAGGGTGCGCCGCTCGCTGCGGAGCGTCAGGCCGCCGCCGGACCACCACGCACCGTCGCCCACCCGGACATCCAGCGGCAGCCAGTCCGGGATGTTAACCATGTGCTCATCCACGGTTTCTACGCCCTGGACGACGCTCGCGACGCTGTTGTAGACGCCCGCAAGGTAGCTGCCGGGATAATGGGCGTCCCCCGCGCGGTGTTCCGGGGCGGCGCCGCGGGTGGCGAGGTAGCCGTTGCCGAGCGTGGTCAGCGCCTCCCGGTGCCCTTCGTGGGCGGGATCGAAACCCTCGTACACCAGCAGCCACGGGTGCGTAATGACCAGCCCGATGTCCAGTTCGCTGACGTCTTCAACCACGACGTCGGCGCCCGCGGCTTCCAGCGCAGCCCGCCGCCCGGCCCGGTCGAGGCCGACCACGAGCCCGAATCCCCCACGTCGCCCGGCTTCCACGCCGGCTGCGGCGTCCGCGATCACCATGGCCCGGGCGGGGGTGATCTCCAGCCGGCGCACGGCTTCGAGGACCAAAGCCGGCGCCGGCATTCCGGCGACATCGTGGTCCAGGGCCGTCTGGCCATCCACGATGTGGTCAAAGACCTCGCCAAGGCCCGCGGCGGCCACGATCGCGGCGGCGTTCCGGCTGGAGGTGGCGAGGACCACGGGGATCCGCCCGGCCCGGAGCCGCTCAAGCAGCGCCACGGTGCCGGGGAAAACGGGCACGGGCCGGCCCGCGAGCATGGCTTCGAAAATTCCGTTCTGGCGCTGCGCGAGTCCGAACGCCGTCCACTCGTCCGGGCCGTCCGCGGGCGAGCCGCGGGGAATGGGGACCCCGCGCGAGGCCAGGAATGCGGCCACGCCGTCCTCCCAGGTCCGGCCCTCGATCCAGCGTGCGAAGTCATCGTCCGTGAAGGGCGCGCGCCGCGCGTCAGCGGGAAGCCGGGGGTCCGTCATGACGTCGTCAAAGAGTTGTTTCCAAGCTGCCGCGCGGAGCTCGCCGGTATCGGTCACGACGCCGTCGAGGTCAAAGATCACGGCATCGACGGGAGCCAGCGCGGCGGCAACTGTGGGCGACTCCGTCATGGCCCTGTCCTATCAGCGATCAGTGCGCCGCGACAGTGGCGTTCGGCCCGCCCTTAGCCCAGGAGTGCGTCGAGGGTGGTGAAGCCATAGCCGGCCTGGCGGATGCGGCTGATCAGCTGGGGCAGGGCAGCGGCGTCCAGCGTGGTGCCGTCGTCGGGGTTGGAGCCGATGTGCATCAGGACAATTTCCCCCGGCTGCAGGCCCGCCAGGACGCGGTCCGCGACGAGCCGCGCCGTCGCTCCGCCGCTGGTGCCTTTCCAGCCCAGGGTGTCGACGCTCCAGCGCACCGGAAGGTAGCCGAGGTTGTTGACCGTGGCGATGGTCCTGGCGTCGCGGTCGCCGAAGGGAAACCGGAAGAGCGGCCGCGGGTCAGCCCCGGCCGCCCGGATGGCCTGTTCGGCCGATCGGACCTGGTCCTTGATGCCGGCGTCGGGCAGCCCGGTGAATGCCGGATGGGTCATGGAATGGTTGCCCACCCGGTGCCCGCCGGCGACGATCGCCGCCACGCCTCCGGGGTTCGCGGC
>NZ_CAKKMM010000908.1:0-2076 GCF_918698205.1 Microbacterium sp. Bi128
GGGCTAAAGTTCATGAAGGAAACCGTGATGTTCTCCAGCATCGACGTCCGCGGATCCCAGCCCTGGGCCCTCAGGACCTCGAGGGCCCGGTCCTCGAGTCTGAGCTGGTACGGGCTCGGGTGTTTGAACTCGATCGCCAGCCCGATCCCGCGGCCGGCCGCGCGCAGGATGTCGAGCAGGTCCGGCAGGGTCAGGAACTGCCCGGACTTGGCGCCGTAGGCCTCCGGGATCCGGGCTCCCTTCCAGGAGGAGAAGTCCAGTTCCTGGAGTTCTTGCAGCGTCCGGTCGGCCACCTGGCCGGTGCCGTCCGAGGTGCGGTCCAGGGTGGCATCGTGCAGGAGCACCACGTGCTGGTCCCGGGTCAGGTGGACATCGCATTCGACGCCGTCGGCGCCGTCGGCGATTGCCTGCAGGTACGCGGCCCGGGTGTGCTCGGCGAAGGTTCCGCTGGCGCCGCGGTGGGCATAGACCAAAGGCCGGGCGGCGGCAGGCTCATCAGTGGTCATGGTGCCACGTTAGCGGACCGTCCGTTTCCGTGGCGGGCTAGGCTGGGCTCATGCAGGTCAATACTGAGTCAACTTCCCTGACCGGCGCCGCGGGACGTCCGGGCGGCGCCCGGCCGGGCGGTCCCCCCGGACAGCGTTCCGCTGCCTCCAGCGACGTCGAGAAGGCCGCGGCGCTGCGCCGGATGAAGCTCCTGGCCCTCTCGCTGCTGGTCGTCATGGCGGTGATCTTCATCGTCGCGTTCGCCCTGCAGAAGCAGTATCCGGGGTTCGAATACGTCCGCGCCGCGGCCGAGGGCGGCATGGTCGGTGCCCTCGCGGACTGGTTCGCCGTCACGGCCCTGTTCAAGTACCCCATGGGCATCAAGATCCCGCACACCGCGATCATCCCGCGCCGCAAGGACCAGATCGGCGCCTCGCTGGGCGAATTCGTGGAAACCAATTTCCTCTCCGAACAGGTGGTCCAGGAGAAGCTGGCGTCCGCAGACATTGCGCGCAAGGCCGGCGCCTGGCTGTCCAGCCCCGGCGGCCCGGACCGGGTCGCCAAGGAGGGTGCCGCCGTCATCCGCGGCGCGTTCAAGGTCCTCAACGACGACGACGTCCAGGCCGTGATCGAGTCCATGGTCCGCAAGCACCTGCTCACCCCGCCGTGGGGGCCGCCGGTGGGCCGCCTCGCCGAGCGGATTTTCGACGACGGGCACCACCATGCGCTGGTGGACCTAATGGTGGACCGCACCGTGGACTGGGTGCGGGACAACCAGGAGACGGTCAACAGGCTGGTCACCGACCGGTCCCCGACGTGGGTGCCCTCGTTCGTGGACGGGCTGGTGGGCGACAAGGTGTATGTGGAGATCCTCAAGTTCACCCGCGCCGTGCAGTCCGACCCGCAGCACCAGGTCCGCCTCTCGATCGACAAGTACCTCAAGGAACTCGCGCAGGACCTGCAGCATGATCCTGTCATGATCGCCCGCGCCGAGGGCATCAAGGCCCAAGTGCTCGGCGACCCGGAGGTCCGCGAGCTCGCCTCCCGCACCTGGGACACCATCAAGACGGCCCTGCTCACCGCCGTCGATGACCCGCACAGCGAACTGACCGTCAAGTTCAAGGCGGCCGTGCATGACTTCGGCACCCGGCTCCTGGTCGATCCCGAGCTCGCCGGCAAGGTGAACGCCTGGATCGGCGACGCGGCCGGCTACCTCGTGAAGACCTACCGCTCGGACATCGCGGGGGTCATCACGGACACCGTGGCCCGCTGGGATGCCGAAGAGACGTCGCAGAAGATCGAACTGCAGGTCGGCAGGGACCTGCAGTTCATCCGGATCAACGGCACGGTGGTGGGCGCACTGGCCGGGCTGGCCATCTTTACGCTGGCCACCCTGCTGTTCGGCTAGCTGGGCCCCGCTCCGCGGCACCGGCTAGGCGGCCGCGACCTTGGCCTTGGTCCTGCCGTGCATGGCGAAGATGGTGAAGATCAGCGCCGCGAGCGCTGTGGCGACTAGCAGCAGCAGCCCGATCGCGTAGCTGTGCGCCGCGGCGTCATAGGTGGCGCCCATGATCAGCGGCGGGAAATAGC
>NZ_CAKKMM010000909.1:0-2075 GCF_918698205.1 Microbacterium sp. Bi128
CCCGGGACGTCCGAGAATGCCATGAACGCTCCGCGCTTCACTCCTCGGTCTCGAGCGCGTCCGCGATCCGGCCGTAGAACCCGGGACCCGCGGCGATGACCATGCCCTTGCCGGGCCGACCGCCCGGCGAACCGCCCACCATGCCACCGGCTTCCTCCACGAGCAGCACACCCGCGGCGTGATCCCAGGGGTTTGTGCCCTTCTCGTAGTAGGCATCCACGCGTCCGGCAGCCACCGACGCCAGATCCAGGGATGCCGCGCCGATACGGCGGATGTCGCGGGCGACCGGCATGACGCGCGCGAGCCTCTCCAGGGTCGGGGCGTGGGTGGCGGGGTCGTAGCCGAAGCCGGTCGCGACGAGACCTCCGGCGGGGCCGACCTGGTCGTTGACGGCGAGACGCTCCTCCCCCAGCCACGCACCGCCGTCGCGGGTGGCGCGGAACATCTCCCCCGACACCGGGTTGTAGACGACGCCGACGATGGCGGTCCACTCGGCCGGATCGGCCGATCCCTCGACGGCGGCGATGCTCACGGCCCACGCGGGGATGCCGTAGGCATAGTTCACCGTGCCGTCGATCGGGTCGACGACCCAGGTCACACCGCTGGAGCTCTCGTGCGCGTCGGACTCCTCACCGAAGAAACCGTCCTCCGGGCGCTCGCGCTCGAGTTCGGCGCGGATGAAGGCCTCGACTTCGCGGTCGGCAGCGGTCACGATGTCGGCCGCGACCGACTTCGTCGCGATCTCGACTCCCTCGCGGCGGCGGCGCGCGGCGAGATCACCGGCTTCACGGGCGATGCGGGTGGCGATGTCGAGCAGATCTGCGGCGAGCGTCATGGCATCCACGCTACTGGTCCACCCCCTCACCGGATCCGGGGACGATCGTTACCGTGGGCAGATGAGCGCCATCGAGTCCACTCGCTACGACGTCGTCATCGTCGGCGGAGGGCACAACGCCCTCGTCGCCGCGGCCTACCTCGCCCGCGCCGGTCGATCGGTGGTGATCCTGGAAAGACAGGATGCCGTCGGCGGCGCGGCCGTGTCGGAACGACCGTGGCCGGGGGTCGACGCGCGGCTGTCGCGGTACTCGTATCTCGTGAGCCTGCTACCGCAGAAGATCATCGACGACCTCGGACTGCGCATCGACCTGCGCCGCCGGAGGTACTCCTCGTACACTCCCGATCCGTCCGACCCCACGCGCGGCATCCTGATCGACACCCAGGATGCCGCGGCGACCGCCGCCTCGTTCGCCCGGACACTCGGCGACACCGGTGAGGCCGAGAGGTTCGCCGCCTTCGGCGAGCGCCTGGCGCCGCTGGGGCGCGCCGTGTTCCCGACGATGACCGAGCCGCTGCCCACCGCCGACGAGATGCGCGAACGGGTCGGCGACGACGAGCTCTGGACGGCGCTGACCGAGCGGCCGCTGGGCGACCTGCTGCGAGCATCGCTGCACAGCGACATCGCCCGGGGCGTCGCGCTGACCGACGGGCTCATCGGCACGTTCGCGTCGGCGGACGACGCCTCCCTCGCACAGAATCGCTGCTTCCTGTACCACGTCATCGGCGGAGAGACCGGGCACTGGGACGTGCCGGTCGGCGGCATGGGGGCGGTGACCGCGGAACTCGAACGGGCCGCGCGCGAGGCGGGCGCCGACATCCGCACGGGCGTCGAGGTGACGTCGGTCTCACCGTCCGGTGAAGTGCACATTGTGACCGATCGCTCCGAGACCTACGTCGGAGAGGTCGTGCTCAGCGGAGTGGGGCGGGCCGTTCTCGCGCGCCTGCTCACCGCCGGCGGGACCTCCACCGAAGCCCCCGAGACCGAGGGCGCGCAAGTCAAGGTCAACATGCTCCTGTCACGCCTGCCGCGCCTGAAAGACACCTCGGTCGCCCCCGAGGCCGCCTTCGCGGGGACCTTCCACGTCAACGAGACGATGACGCAATTGGAGGCCGCCTACGTCGCGGCATCCGCGGGCCTCGTCCCCGATCCGCTGCCCGCCGAGATCTACTGCCACTCGCTCACGGACCCCTCGATCCTCGGCCCGGATCTGCGGGCGAGCGGATCACAGACCCTCACC
>NZ_CAKKMM010000910.1:0-2073 GCF_918698205.1 Microbacterium sp. Bi128
CGACCCGTTCCGCCCTCTACCTGCTGGGACTGCTTGCCGCCCTGAAAGCCCTCTCGCTCGTGCTTATGGCGCAGGCTGCGGCATCGATGCTCGCGGGGCTCGCCGCTCATGACCCCGCCTGGGCAGACCAGCTGGTTCTGGGCGCCGCGGGGGCGGTGCTGCGCTCACTGACGGTATGGGGCCAGTCCGTGGCCTCACGCCGGGCGGCGCTCGGAGTGAAGGAGGAGCTGCGCTCCCAACTGCTGGAGCAGGCGCTCAGGAACGGCACGCGGTCTGCCGGGCCCGCCGACGGCGGCCTCGCCGTGCTGGCCACCCGGGGGCTGGACGCCCTGGATAGCTACTACACCCAGTTCCTGCCCGCGCTGGTGAACTGCGCGGCCATTCCGCTGCTGCTGGGCGCCCGCATCCTGTTCGCCGACTGGGTCAGCGCCGTGGTGATCGTGCTGACGGTGCCGCTGGTGCCGCTGTTCATGATCCTGATCGGGCGGTACACCGAGGAACGTGTCAGGGACGCCCAGTCCGCGCTGGCACGGCTCTCCGGGCACATGCTCGAGCTCGCCAAAGGCCTGCCCGTCCTCGTGGGCCTGGGCCGGGCCTCCGCCCAGCGCCAGGCGCTGGAGGACATGTCCGAGGAATATCGTTCCCGGACCATGGGGACTTTGCGCACGGCCTTCCTTTCCGCCCTGGCCCTCGAGCTCATCTCGACGATTTCCGTGGCGGTCGTCGCCGTGTTCATCGGCGTCCGCCTGGTCCACGGCGACATGGCGCTTGAGGCAGGGCTGCTTGCGCTCATCCTCGCTCCCGACTGCTACCTTCCGCTCCGGGCGCTCGGCACCGCACACCACGCCAGCGACGACGGCCGGGCAGCGCTCGCCGAAACCACAGCGGTCCTCGCGGACCCCGGAGCTGCGCCCCTGGATCCGACGCCGGCCTCCGGTCCTGCTGCCGGCCCGCCCGCCGTCACCGTGGACGGACTGACCGTCCGCTTCGGCGGACGCACGGACGCCGCCGTCGGACCGTTGAGCTTCACCGCCGCCGCCGGCCAGATCACGGCACTCGACGGTGCCAGCGGCGCCGGCAAGAGCACCGTGCTCGGAGTCCTCGCCGGGACCATCGGGACGGATGCAGGGACCGCCGTGTCCGGACGCCTCGGAGGATTCACGACGGCGGATCTCGCCTGGGTGCCACAGCATCCCGTCATGTTGGCTTCCACGGTGCTGGACGAGATCCGCCTGTATCTGGGCGTTCCCGACGATGAAGCCGACGCCGCCGCGGCCGGCACCGAGGCGGGCGCGGAAGCCGATGCGGCAGCGCAGCGGTGCCTGGCAGCCGTGGGCGCGGGGCACCTGGCGGCCAAGCACCCGGCCGAGCTGAGCCCGGGGGAGCTGAGGCGGGTTGCTCTGGCCCGCGGGCTGGCGAGGATCGAGGCCGGCGCCCGCGTACTGCTCCTGGATGAACCCACCGCCCATCTGGACCGGGGATCGGCCACACTGGTCAATCGGGCCCTCGCCGGGCTCCGGGGAAAGGTCACCGTGCTGCTCGTTGCGCACGACCGGCACACCCGGGACCTTGCCGACACTCTCGTCGCGGTTACGCCGGGCGCCGGCGGCCACCACGGCGGTGAATTTCCGGCCCTCGTCCCGCCACTGCCGGCATCCGCCGGGGGAGAGCCGGGCGTGCAGGCGGCGGCCACCCGGGCGCCCTTCCTCGTGGACGCCGCGGCGCCGGGCCAAAGCCAAAGCCAAAGCCCGGACCCAACCCCGACCCCGGATACGGGCCTGGTCCCGGGCCGCCCCGAAACCTGCACCGCTCCTGCCGCGGCCGCCGGTTCGGTCAGCTCAATCGGCTCCGGCGCGGCCGGCCCGTCCGGTTCGGTCCCTGCCCAGCTGCGTCGCCTGCTGGCCCCGGTCAAGGGCCGGTTCGCCGCCGCCGGAGCCGTAGGCACGTTGGCGGCCCTGTTCGCCGTCGCCCTCGCGGGGCTGTCCGGCTGGCTCATCATCCGGGCCAGTGAACAGCCGCCCAACCTGTACCTGCTCACCGCGATCGTCGGCGTTAGGTTTTTCGGCGTCGCCC
>NZ_CAKKMM010000911.1:0-2072 GCF_918698205.1 Microbacterium sp. Bi128
GTATGGCTCCGGCTCCAGTTTCACCACCTATCTCGGCTGGGTGCTGCCGTGGCGCGAACCGCTGACCCTGGTGGGCTCGCGGGAAGACGTTGAGAACGCCATCCGCGACCTCTCCCGGATCGGCATCGAATCCCCCGACGCCGCGCTCGGTTCCGAGCCGCACGCCCTCGCCCCGCAGGCCGGCCTCGCCTCCTACCCGCGCGTGGGCTGGGACGGCATGCTCGCCGGCCGGGCGCCTGAGGACACTGTCCTGGACGTGCGCCGGGCCGACGAATTCGCTGCCGCCCGCGTGGTGGGCGCGGTCAACGTGCCGCTGCACGAACTGTTGCTGCGCCTCGGCGACATTCCCGCCGGGAAACTTTGGGTGCACTGCGGCTCCGGGTACCGTGCCGGGGTCGCCGCCAGCCTCCTGCAACGGGCAGGCCGGGACGTGGTCCACATCGACGCCAGGTTTGCCCATGCCGCGTCCGTGGGGATCGCGCTGGACACCACCGCGGCCTGAGCGCCGGCAGTGACGCCGGGCAGTGACGCCGGCAGGGCGGAAGCGGGTGGGGGCGCAACACACGGCACCGGAGCGCATTCTCTGGCAGAGTATGGTCATGCTCACAGTTATTGGCGAGGGGCTGGTTGATGTTGTCCAGCGGTCCTCCGGCGTCCAGGCCCATGTTGGCGGCAGCCCCCTCAACGTGGCGGTGGGGCTGGCGCGGCTGGACCATCCGGTCCAGTTCATCGGCCGCTACGGCCGCGATGCGTATGGCGAGGCCCTGGCCGCGCACCTGAAGTCGAGCTCCGTGCTGCTTCCGCTGGGACCCGACGAGCTGCCCACCAGTGTGGCCTCCGCCCTGATCGACGACGCCGGCGCCGCCACGTACACCTTCGACCTCGCCTGGGAGCTTCCCGGCGTCGCGGCGCGCCTGCCGTTCCTGCTTCAGGGAACCACGCTGCTGCACACCGGTTCGATCGCCACCATGCTGGCGCCGGGCGCCGCCGACGTGTTTGCCGCCGTCGAGCGCGCCCACCCGTCCGCCACCATCAGCTTCGACCCCAATTGCCGTCCCAGCATCATCCCGGACGTGGACTACGCCCGCGGGCAGGCCGAAAAGTTTGTGCGCCTCGCCGACGTTGTGAAGGCCTCCGACGAGGACCTCGAATGGCTCTACCCGGGCGTGGACCCGCTGGACTCGGCCCGCCGCTGGCAGGCGTTGGGCGGTTCCGAAGGGCCGGCAATGGTGGTGGTGACCCGCGGCAGCAAGGGCCCCTGGGGCATCAACGCCGCCGGTGAGGCGCAGTTCCCGGCCCCTGAGATCAACGTCGCGGACACAGTCGGCGCCGGGGATTCCTTCATGGCCGCGCTCCTGTCCGGCGTTGTGGATCTGGGCCTGGACGGGGCACAAAACCGCAAGGGCCTGCGCGAACTCTCCGCCGAAAGCCTCCGCGATGTCCTCGCCCATGCCTCCCGGGCAGCGGCGGTCACCGTGTCCCGCGCCGGCGCGAACCCGCCTACGCGCGCGGAACTGGCACGGATGGAAATGGGGGCCCAGCCCCTGCAGTGAGTGAAAGGCAGCCATGACACGGCACGATGTTCCGGTGTTCCCCGTCCGCAGTGAATCCTACGCGGAGGGCCAGACGCTCCCGGCCGCCCAGCGCAGCGGCAAAATGCGCGCCGGCGGCCGGGACGAATCCCCGCAGCTGAGCTGGAGCGGCGCCCCGGCCGGCACCAAGGGCTACGCGGTGACGATGTTCGACCCCGACGCCCCGGGGCGCGGCGGCTTCTGGCACTGGGCCGTGCTGGACGTCCCCGCCGACGTCACCTCGTTGCCGGCAGGAGCGGCCGCCGAGGGCGGCAGGCTCCTTCCCGCGGGCGCCATCCAGTTGAAGAACGACGCCGGATTCCATGGCTACCTGGGCGCCGCACCGCCTCCCGGACACGGGCCGCACCGGTACGTCATCACCGTCCACGCGCTCGACATCGCACCGTCCGGACTCAACGAGCACACCGCCCCGGGCAGCCTGGAGGCGAAGCTGTCGCAGCACACCCTGGGCCGGGGCACGCTGACCGGCATCTTCCAAAG
>NZ_CAKKMM010000912.1:0-2071 GCF_918698205.1 Microbacterium sp. Bi128
ACGATCGCCGGCGCCACCGACTGGGCAGCCAGCCAGCGGCCCTCCTCGCTGGCCGCCTGGATGCCGGCGGGCCCGGCAAACCAGGGTCTGCGCACCAGTTCGGCCGGCGCGACCGGCCCGGGGAGGGCGGCGATCGGATGCCCGGCGGCCGCCACGACGATCCGCTGGTACCGCAGGAACGGGACGGAGTCGATGCCGACGTCGCCAGTACCGTTGGCAAGGGAGCCGTTGCGGGCGGCGGGCCTGGCCCCCAAAGCGATGTCATAGACTCGTTCCCGCATCAGCGAGGCGATGTCCTCGGCCTCCTCCACCACCACATCGACGGAGGCCCCGGGAACCCGGCGGGTGAAAAGGTCCAGCAGGCGCCCCGCCGCGTGCTCGGCAAACGGCGCCGTCGCCACGATTTTCAGCCGCCCGGTCTCGGTCTGGGCATGTGCCACCTCCCACCGGGCCCGGTCCGCCAGTCCCACGATGTCCTGGGCATGTTCGGCGAGCGCCCGGCCGCCGGGAGTCAGCGCAATCCCGCCATGGGCGCGCACGAAGAGCGGGTCGCCCAGATCCTGCCTGAGTGCGGCGAGCGCCGTCGATACTGCCGGTTCGCTGACTCCGAGCTGGACGGCGGCCGCATGGAGGGAACCCAGCTTGGCCACCAGGGCGAACGTCCGCAACTGTCCCAATGTCATCGCCACGGCTTCATAACCTTTCGCTTATGACGATATTGACAGCCCTGTCAGGCCGGGGCAAGACTGACCTCAATCCGGCGCCAGGCAGCTGCTACTCCACGCCGCCGGCCTTTCGGAGTGAGGTAGGGACTATGCAGATTCCGGCTCCATTTGACTACGTGCGCGCCACCACGGTGGAGAACGCACTGGAACTCCTTGCCCGGTACGGACCCGAATCGCGGGTGGTTGCCGGCGGCCATAGCCTCCTGCCGATGATGAAGCTCCGCCTCTCCCGGCCCGAATGGCTGATCGACATCAATGACTTATACGAGCTCGATTTCATCCTCCGTGACGGCAACAAGCTAAGGGTCGGCGCCCTGACGCGCCACACCACCCTGCTCGAGTCGGACGAGGTGGCCGGGCTGTTCCCCATCGTTCGGGACGCCGAGCGGGTGATCGCCGACCCCGTGGTCCGCAACCGCGGCACCATTGGCGGCTCGCTGTGCCAGGCCGACCCGGCCGAGGACCTCTCCACGGTGTGTGATGTCCTGGGCGCCGAGGCAGTGATCCGCGGACCGGGCGGCGAGCGCATCCTGTCCATGTCCGAGTTCCACCGCGGACCCTATGAAACCGCGGTCGGGCACGATGAACTGCTCTGCGAACTCAGGTTCGGCATCCGCCCCTGGTCGGGCAGTGCCTACGAAAAGGTCGAACGCCGGGTCGGAGACTGGGCAGTCGGTGCCGCCGGTGCCGCTGTCACCCTCACCGCGGACGGCACTGTCGACGACGCCGCCGTCGGGCTCACCGCCCTGGGCCTCGACCACCCCCTGGCCGGGGCCGCCGCCGTGCTCCGCGGCCGGCATCCGGACGAGGAGCTGTTCGCCGAGGCGGGCAGGCTGGCAGCAGAGGCCTGCGATCCGGTGGCTGACCAGCGCGGCCCCGTCGATTACAAGCGGCATCTCGCCGATGAGCTCACCCAACGGGTACTGCGGCGGGCCTGTGCCCGCGCCGCCCAGATGCAGGAAGGCTGAAGCCGATGCAGATCAGCATGACCGTGAACGGCACCGACGTCACGAGCGAGATTGAGCCCCGGGTGCTCCTGGTCCACTACATCCGCGAGGTCCTGGGCCTCACCGGTACGCACTGGGGATGCGACACAAGCAACTGCGGGACGTGCGTGGTCCTGATGGACGGACAGCCCGTGAAGTCCTGCACCGTCCTGGCCGCCATGGCCGCGGGGCACGACATCCGCACCGTCGAGGGGCTGGCCAGCGGCGGCACCCTCGACCCCGTCCAGCAGGGTTTCATGGAAGAGCACGGGCTGCAGTGTGGCTTCTGCACCCCGGGGATGATGCTCACGGCCCGCGCGCTGCTGGATAAGAATCCGCACCCGGACGACGCCGCGATCC
>NZ_CAKKMM010000913.1:0-2071 GCF_918698205.1 Microbacterium sp. Bi128
CCGCCCCCGAGCCGTACGCCGATGCGCCTCCCGAGGCGTTCGACGGGTACGACGATCCGTACGCGGGGGCGGACTGGGATCCCGATCTGTTCGCCCCGCCCGACGATCCCGACGCTCCGCCCCCGCCGATGGATGCCACGTCCTCCCCGTTCGCGCGGGCCGCGGTGGTGACCGGAACCGCGCGCGAACTGCCCGACGTGCGCGATTTCACCGGTCGCGATCCGCGCGAGGTGCTGCACGAGGTCTACGGCTACGACGCCTTCCGCGGCGACCAGGCCGAGATCGTGCAGCACGTGGTCGACGGTGGCGACGCCGTCGTGCTCATGCCCACCGGTGGTGGCAAGAGTGTCACCTACCAGGTGCCGGCGCTCGTGCGCCCGGGCACCGGTCTGGTGGTGAGCCCCCTCATCGCCCTCATGCACGATCAGGTCGACGCGCTCGTGGCCAACGGCGTGCGCGCGGCTTACCTCAACTCGACCCAGGCGCCCGCGGAACGCCAGGCCGTCGAGCAGGCGTACCTCGCCGGCGACCTCGACCTGCTCTACGTCGCTCCCGAGCGGCTCAACGGAGCGCAGACCCTGGGGCTGCTGTCGCGCGGACAACTCAGCGTCATCGCGATCGACGAAGCCCACTGCGTGTCGCAGTGGGGTCACGACTTCCGGCCCGACTACCTCGCGCTGGGCGATCTCGCCGAGCGGTTCCCCGGTGTCCCGCGCATGGCTCTCACGGCGACCGCCACCCCCGAGACCGCCCGCGAGATCGTCGAGCGCCTGCGCCTCCGCGACGCCCGCACGTTCGTCGCGAGCTTCGACCGGCCCAACATCCAGTACCGCGTCGACGCCAAGGTCGACCCCCGCCGTCAGCTCGTGTCGTTCATCCGGTCGCAGCCCGAGGGGTCGGCGGGCATCGTGTACGCCCTGAGCCGCAAGAGCGTCGAGCAGACCGCGGCGTACCTCGCCGCGCAGGGACTCGACGCCCTGCCGTACCACGCGGGCCTCGACGCCTCGGTGCGCGCGGCGAACCAGTCGCGCTTCCTCCGCGACGACGGGGTGATCATGGTCGCCACGATCGCCTTCGGCATGGGCATCGACAAGCCCGACGTCCGCTTCGTCGCCCACATCGACCTGCCCAAGTCGGTCGAGGGCTACTACCAGGAGACGGGTCGCGCGGGCCGCGACGGCGATCCCTCGGTGGTGTGGATGGCGTACGGCCTCGGCGACGTCGTGCAGCAGCGCCGCATGATCGACCAGTCGCCCGGCGACCGTTCCTACAAGATGCGTCTCGGCCAGCACCTCGACGCCATGCTCGCCCTGTGCGAGACGGTCGGATGCCGCCGCCAGAACCTGTTGTCGTACTTCGGTGAACCGTCCGAGCCGTGCGGCAACTGCGACACGTGCCTGACGCCGCCCGCCACGTGGGACGGCCTGGTGGCGGCGCAGAAGCTGCTGTCCACGATCGTCCGGTTGCAGCGCGAGCGCGGGCAGGCCTTCGGCGCCGGCCACCTCATCGACATCCTGCGCGGTGCCAAGACCGAGCGCATCGCTCAGCAGGGCCACGATCGACTCTCCACGTACGGACTCGGCGCCGACCTGTCCGATCAGGACTGGCGCAGTGTCATCCGTCAGCTGCTCGCGCGCGGCATCATCGTCGCCCAGGGCGACTACGGCACCCTCGCGCTGAGCGAGGCGTCAAGTGGTGTGCTGCGCGGAGAGACGCCGGTCCCCCTGCGCCGCGATGCCCTCGGCCGCTCCGGCGGGGGTGGCGGATCGCGGCCGCGCAAGTCCAGCGCCGACGACGTCGCCGCCGGCGACCGCGATCTGTTCGAGGCGCTCCGCGCGTGGCGCGCCGAGCAGGCGCGCGAGCAGGGCGTGCCGGCGTACATCGTCTTCGGCGACGCCACTCTGCGCGCGATCGCCGCCGAGCGGCCCGCGTCGATGGGCGACCTCGACGGCATCACCGGTATCGGCGCCAAGAAGCGCGAGGCCTACGGCGACGGCATCCTCGCGGTCGTCGCCCAGCACTGAGCTCGGGCCCGCTGTTCCCACAACAGGCGATGCGTCGGGTACAGGCT
>NZ_CAKKMM010000914.1:0-2066 GCF_918698205.1 Microbacterium sp. Bi128
CGCTTCTTGCCCCCGACGCCCGGCACGGACGCGACCTGCTTCATCCACGCCGCGATCTGGCGTTCGTCGACGTCGTCCATGGATTCGAGTTCCACACCCCGAGTCGACTTGCCCATCCCCACCGGTGTCACCGGAGGTACAGGCTCGAGCGCTGCGCCATTCACAAACATGAGCTTGACATGGCCAGCAAAGCCGCCGCAGCTGAAGCACCACCCGTCGCCGACTCCGTAGTAGGACATGCCCCACTTCACTGAGCGCCGGAGGCCGGGCAGTGTCTTTGCCGCCAAAGCATCGACCGTTTCGGCGATGCCCCGCTGCGGCTGTGGCAGGCTGACGATATATGCAAAGACCGGCTTGTCGCCGACCGCCGCTTTCGCCGGGCTTGCCCTGCCGGTCATGGATTCCGGCAGAGTTGGGGCGACGTCAACACGCGCACCGGTGCGCGTTGCCGGCTTTTGGGCTTCCCTCTTACCGATCTCCCCGCTGGTCATGGAGGGTATTATTCCTCACCCATCGCCAGACGGAACCACAACCGTTTTCTCGCGAGCCGTATCGGGCTCTTCGGGGAAGTTGCTACCTGTCCGCAGCTATCGATTCCAGGACGGCCTGGAATGCTGGACTTACTCGTATCCCAAGGCCACCATCGTCGGACACCTCGGTAAGTTGCTCGTAGCTCGTCCCGTTCCACCAAAAGACGTGTGGACTCACCGGTGCAGGTGAATCGCTGTATCCCATGGCGGCGAATCGGGCCATTCCGTTAACCGCCGAAATGACGGTGGCGTCTTCGATGATGTGCCAAACGACTTGGTGTCGGTTCGGGACGCTCATGAGCCAGCCGAATTCTTCTCGGACGCGCTTGCCCATGACTTCTGAGGCCAAGTCGGGAAGAAGCAGAGCCCGGCTCCCGGTATAGACAGATTCACCTAACAGAGCCGTGAACGAGCCCCCTCCCGGTGCAGGGAGGGTTTCGAGTTTTTCGACTGCCAGCCCGCGAAGGTTCGCAATACCCTGGGTTCTGAGGGCTTCGAACCCGCCGAACTTGTTTGCGTTGTTGTGACTGAAAACGGTAACCGTGTCCGGGAGGTCGAGCGCGATCATCTCGACGATGCCCGGCGCGAACTCCCTGTGCGGGTAGCCGTCGATCCCTGGCATGCTCGCCTCATCATAAAGGCGTGCGAAAGTCTGCTTCGCTACATCAGCAGGGGCAAGGATGTCGAACGGATCGGGTGCGTCGAAGCTCGCCAGAACGCGTTGAAGATGTTCGCGTATCAGGTCCCGCCACAAGGATTGCGGCTGGTCACCACAAGCGGCGGCCACGTTCCAAAATCCGAATTCACGCCCGGAGTCATCGACAGCGTGGCCGGGCTGAACATGGACTTCGAGTCCCATCTCGGCGAAAACTTCGCGCGTGATCGTTCGGAAATGGTTAGCGCCTGAAATCGTGAAGAACGTGAGGTGCGAATCAAGCGGTTCCGGTTCGGGAGACTTCTTCCTGAAGATGCCCACAATGACCCGCTTTCGTTGTGGCGGTCGATCGATTCAAGTCGACACTGCCCGGCCTGGGAGTTTCTGGTGCCGTCAGTGGGCCCACAGGCTGAACCCGATTCCGATTCTGTCGCAGTCCGATGGGAACCCAGGTTGCGACCCGCCCGGTAGAGACCTCCAGCCGGAACAGGCGGCATTGCTTTAGGGGCGGGTCCGGCACACCCAAGTCATGTCCAGGGTTCCGGCCGGGAATCCAGACGTGCCCACGTATCGAGACCGAGATTCGCGTCCATCGCACTGCCCGTAAGCCGACCGGTCTGCACAGCATGTGTATGGTGCTGATATGGCTTCTCCGCAGACGCTGAGTGAGCCCGAGCGCCGCGTCGTCGCGACTTGGGCCGCAGACTGCGCTGAGCGGGTTGTGGCTTTATTTGAGGCCGAGGCGCCGGCAGATGATCGCCCCCGCGACGCCATCGCCCGGGCGCGGGCCTTCGCCCGCGGTGAACTCAGTGCCGCCGACGAGATCCGCCGGCGGTTTGTGGCCGGCCGTGCCGCACGCGAGGTGACCAGCCCTGCTGCGG
>NZ_CAKKMM010000915.1:0-2061 GCF_918698205.1 Microbacterium sp. Bi128
TCATGAAGGCGAAGAACCCGCAGACGGCATAGCTGATGATCAGGGCCGGACCGGCGGTGGCGAGCCGGCCGCCGGCGCCCATGAACAGGCCGGTGCCGATGGCGCCGCCGATCGCGATCATCTGGACCTGCCGGGGTTTCAGGCCTTTGTGGTAGCCCTGGTCCTCGGCGTGGAGCGCAGCCCCCGAGGCGTGGGCATGCGCCGGAATGGTGTGGTCGGTGACGGCGGATTGTGGCTGGGTCTGCTGTTGAGCGGGCAGTTTTTGGGCGCGGGCAGTGTCAGGAGAAGTCATGGGGGTCCTTCGGGGTTCGGAGGGGCGCTACTTGCTCAGGTTGGCCAGGCGGTGCGGGCTGAGGAGCTCGGTGAGCTGCTCGTCGGTGAGCAGGCCGTGTTCGAGGACTAGTTCCGCGACGCCCTTGCCGGTGGCGAGGGCTTCCTGGGCGATGGCCGTGGCTGTGGCGTAGCCCAGTTGCGGGTTCAGGGCGGTGACGAGGCCGATGGATTGTTCCACGGTGAGGCGAAGGTGTTCGGTGTTGGCGGTGATGCCCCGGACGCAGCGGGCCGTGAGGGTGCGGCACGCGGCTTCCAGGTGGGAGATGCTCTTGTGGAGGCTGTGGACGATGATGGGTTCGAAGGCGTTGAGCTGGAGCTGGCCGGCCTCGGCGGCCATGGTGATGGTGACGTCGTTGCCGATCACCTCGTAGGCGACCTGGCTGACCACTTCCGGGATGACCGGGTTGATCTTGCCGGGCATGATCGAGGAGCCGGACTGCACCGCGGGGAGGTTGATCTCGCCGAAGCCGGCGCGCGGGCCCGAGGAGAGCAGCCGGAGGTCGTTGCAGATCTTGGAAAGTTTCACAGCGACCCGCTTGAGCACGCCGGAGAGGTGCACGAAGGCGCCGACGTCCTGGGTGGCCTCGATCAGGTCCACGGCCGTGACGAGCGGCAGGCCGGTGATTTCGGCCAGGTGCCGGCAGGCGGCCGCGGCATACCCGGCGGGGGCGTTCAGGCCGGTGCCGATCGCGGTGGCACCGAGGTTGATTTCGTGGATCAGCAGGTCGGCCTCGGCCAGGCGGAGCCGGTCCTCGCCGATCGTGACGGCGTAGGTGCCGAACTCCTGGCCGAGCGTCATGGGGACGGCGTCCTGGAGCTGGGTGCGGCCCATCTTGACCACCGTGCGGAACTCGAGGGCTTTGGCGGCGAAGGCGTCTTCGAGTTCGGTGAGGGCCTGGAGCAGTTCCCGGGCCGCGAAGATCGTGCCGAGCTTGACCGCGGTGGGGTAGACGTCGTTGGTGGACTGGCTGAGGTTGACGTGGTCGTTGGGGTGCAGCCGGGCGTAGTCGCCCTTCGGGTGCCCGAGGATTTCCAGGGCCCGGTTGGCGATGACCTCGTTGGCGTTCATGTTCGAGGAGGTCCCGGCGCCGCCCTGGATGACGTCGACGACGAATTGTTCGCTGAGTTTGCCGTTCATGACCTCGGTGCAGGCTTGCCCGATGGCGGCGGCACGCCCGGCGTCGAGCAGTCCGAGCTCGTGGTTGGTGCGGGCGGCGGCGAGTTTCACGGCGGCCAGGCCGCGGACCAGGTGCATGTTGGAGGACAGTGGCTGGCCGGTGATGGGGAAGTTCTCCACGGCCCGGAGGGTGTGGACGCCCCAGTAGGCGCCGGCGGGAACGTCCCGGTCGCCCAGGAGGTCGTGTTCGGAGCGGAATTCTGCGCGTTCGTCGAGCGAGGTCATGGCGGTCCCTTACAGGTCTTTGGGGGCGGGGGAGATCTTGGGGTCAGCGAGGAAATCGGTGGCCTGCAGCAGCCCTACGGGCCGGCCGCCGCCCAGCACAGGTGTGGCGGCGAGGCGCGCCAAGGGGGAGGTGTCGACGTCGAGCGCGGCCAGGACCCGGACGGTGACGGGCATCCGGGCGCGGTCTCCGCCGTCGGAAACCTTCACGGCGAGGGCGCGGCCGTCCGGGAGGCCTACCAGCTGGACGCCCTCGAAGCCGTCCTTGGCGAGCAGGCCGGGGACCAGGCGCATCAGCGCGGTGACGTCCCGGTCCTGTCTCTTATACA
>NZ_CAKKMM010000916.1:0-2059 GCF_918698205.1 Microbacterium sp. Bi128
CGACCAGCGAACCGTCGCCGATCAGCAGCCACAGGTACTGCCCGGCGACCTGGGCGAGGTTGGCCAGGACCACGACGCCGGCCAGGGCCACGCCCCATCCGCCCAGCCAGCCGGCCCAGGGACCGAACGCCCGGCGGGCCCAGATGAAGGTGGTCCCGCAGTCCGGCATGGCGCTGTTGAGCTCACGGAAGGCGAAGGCGATGAAGAGCACGGGCACGAAGCCCAGCAGCAGGATCAACGGGGTGTAGTTGCCGTTCACCGCCACGATCAGTCCCAGGGTCGCCGCGAGCGAATAGACCGGCGCGGTGGAGGCCAGCCCCAACATGACGGAGTCTCCGAGATCCAGGATCCCGGCGCGCAGTCCCTTGGCCGGAACTGCCGCGGGACCCCCGGGGCCGCCGGCCGTCGTCGTCGTGGTGGTTCCGGTGCTCATAGGGCAATACCTGCCTTGCTGGAGTGGGCCTGGTTCGAGGCCGGGGCGGGCGCGTCAATCGTGTTGGGCACGAAGCGGCAGAAGTAGTCGGTGATGGGCCCGTCCGACTCGCGGATGCCGCAGCCGACCGATTCGCCGTCGACCACCCAGAGGCCGAGCACAGGGCGGTTGCCGTCGAAATCGGGAAGGGCATGGAACTGCTGGTAACACCAGCCTTCCCGGCCATAGTCGCCGGGCTGTTCGAGGTCGATGCCGGCGGCGTGGATCCTGATGTTGTCCCCTTCCCGGCCATGCAGCGGCTTGGCCACCCACTCCGTGAGCGGCCCGGGACCGTCAAGATAGGCCGGAAGCAGGTTGGGGTGGTCCGGGTAGAGGTGCCAGAGCGCCGCGAGCAGGGCCTTGTTGGACAGGAGCATCTTCCAGGCCGGCTCCACCCAGCGCGGATTGTGGGCGCGCTGCAGCAGCCGCTGCCCGAACGGCTCCTTCATCATCAGTTCCCAGGGGTAGAGCTTGAACATGGTGCTGATCATGAAGTTGTCCAGGTCCACGAAGCGGTTGAGGTTCGGATCCCAGCCGATGTCGGACATGTTGATGCCGATGGTGGTCCAGCCGGCCTGGCTCGCGACGTCCCGCATGTAGGCTGCCGTCATCCAGTCCTCGCCGGATTCTTCCGCCTCGGAGTGGGCGACGTGGAGCGTGCTCATGCCGGTGCGGTACTGCAGCCTCTTCCATTGCCGGATGAGGGCTTCATGGATGCCGTTCCACTGGTCCTTTTCGTGAAGGACGTCCTGCAGCCAGAACCACTGGGCGACGGCGGCCTCAATGAGTCCCGTAGGGGTGTCCGCGTTGTACTCCAGCATCTTGGCCGGGCCGCCCCGGCCGTCGTAGACGAAGTCGAAGCGGCCGTAGACGTCCACATCGCCGGCCTGCAGCGATGCAGCCGCCAGTTCCAGGGCCTGCGGCCCGATCCCGATGTTGCCCATGGCGCCGGTGGCGAGGAACTTCGCGGCCTCGAGGCACATGCGGTGCATGTCCTCGGCGGCCTGTTCGAGGGTCTCCACTTCGTCCATGGTGAATTCGTAGTAGGCGCCTTCGTGCCAGTACTCGACGTTCGTGCCGTCGGGCAGGGCCGTGGTGGAGAAGACGAGGCCTTGTGCTTCAATCCGCTCTTTCCAGTCCGGCCGCGGCGCGGATCCCAGTCGTTTCATCCCTAGCCTCCCGTGCTTCCGCCCTTGGCGCTGCCGCCGAAGCCGCCCCTGCTGACCGTGCCGCCCTTGGCGCTGTACCCCGTGGACGCCTTGGCCCCGGTGGGGACGGTCCTGCTGTAGCTGGGGTAGCCCGAACGGTTCTGGCCCAACCCGGGCACGCTGGCGCCGCGGGAGTAGAAGTACCAGGCGTAGATGCCGGAGCTGCGGCCGTCCGTGCTGCTGTTGTTGCACCGGGCATCATCGACCCGCTCGCCGGTGTCGTCGTTGAAGCACACCTGGGCGTAGTCGGAGTCGTCCTCGTTGCTGGCCACCATGGCGGTGATCGTGCCGGCCAGGAGCGCCGTGACGCCCAGCCCGACGACGGCGGTACGGCGCTGCGAACGCTTCTTCCGCGCCGCCGCGGCCGCCAGGCCGCGCT
>NZ_CAKKMM010000917.1:0-2059 GCF_918698205.1 Microbacterium sp. Bi128
ATCATCAACCAGAAGGCCAACTGGGCTTCCGGCGACGTGACGAAGCAGGTGCGCTGCATCTACGTGGCGATCGGCCAGAAGGCATCCACGATCGCAGCCGTCCGCCAGACCCTCGAGGACAACGGCGCCCTGGAATACACCACGATCGTGGCTTCCCCGGCGTCCGACCCGCAGGCTTCAAGTACCTGGCACCGTACGCCGGCTCGGCCATCGGCCAGCACTGGATGTACGGCGGCAAGCACGTCCTCATCGTGTTCGATGACCTGTCCAAGCAGGCCGAGGCCTACCGTGCAGTGTCACTGCTGCTCCGCCGCCCGCCGGGACGCGAAGCCTACCCGGGCGACGTCTTCTACTTGCACTCCCGTCTGCTGGAGCGTTGTGCCAAGCTCTCCGACGAGCTCGGTGCAGGCTCGATGACCGGTCTGCCGCTGATCGAGACCAAGGCAAACGACGTTTCCGCCTACATCCCGACCAACGTGATCTCCATCACCGATGGCCAGATCTTCCTGCAGTCGGACCTCTTCAACGCCAACCAGCGCCCCGCTGTCGACGTCGGTGTGTCCGTCTCCCGTGTTGGTGGCGCCGCCCAGGTCAAGTCCATGAAGAAGGTCTCCGGTACCTTGAAGCTGGAACTGGCCCAGTACCGCGACATGCAGGCCTTCGCCATGTTTGCCTCGGACCTGGACGCCGCATCGCGCCAGCAGCTGACCCGCGGTGCACGCCTGATGGAGCTGCTCAAGCAGGGCCAGTACTCGCCGTTCCCGGTCGAGAACCAGGTCGTCTCCATCTGGGCCGGCACCAACGGCCACCTGGACGAGGTTCCGGTTGAAGACATCAACCGCTTCGAGACCGAGTTCCTGGAGCACCTCAAGCACAAGTCCTCCATCCTGACGACGCTGGCCCAGACCAACGTCATGGACGATGACACCGCTGAAGCACTGAAGACCGCAATCGTGGACTTCAAGAAGGGCTTCTTCGGCGAGGGAGACAACCTCCTGGTCGGTGCGGGGCACGAGGAGCACGCCCCCATCGGCGAGGATCAGGTCGACCAGGAAAAAATCGTCAAGCAGAAGCGCTAGTTTCGCTGGCAGGGACTGCCGGGACCCGCACGGGTTCCGGCAGTCCCGGCCATCGGGATCTTAGGAAAGGATAAGTATGGGAGCCCAGATCCGGGTCTACCGCCAGAAGATCAGCTCGACGACGTCGATGCGCAAGATCTTCAAGGCGATGGAACTGATCGCTACCTCGCGCATCGGCAAGGCCCGCGCACGCGTAGCAGCTTCACTGCCTTACGCGAACGCGATCACGCGTGCCGTTTCTGCTGTCGCAAGCCAGAGCGAAATCGACCACCCCCTGGTCACCGAGCCGGCGCAGATCCGCCGGGCCGCCGTCCTGGTCATCACCTCGGACCGTGGCCTCGCGGGATCTTACTCGGCGAGTGTCCTCAAGCAGGCCGAAGGCCTCAACGAGCTGCTCCACGGGGAAGGCAAGGAAGTCAAGACGTTCCTGGTCGGCCGCAAGGCGCAGGCGTACTTCGACTTCCGGAACCGTGAATACGCTCGCGTATGGACCGGCAACACGGATGCACCGGAGTTTGCGACCGCGCGCGAAGTCAGTGAAGCACTGCTGGCCGAATTCGCTAACGCCTACGAAGAGGGCGGCGTCGACGAAATCCACGTCGTCTACACCCGCTTCAAGTCGATGGTGACCCAGGAGCCGACGGTCGTCCGTCTGCTGCCGCTCGAGGTTGTCGAAGAGAAAGCCGCGTCCGAATCGGACCTGCTGCCCCTCTACGAATTCGAGCCGGAAACGGAGCAGGTTCTCGATGCCCTGCTGCCGCGCTACATCGAATCACGTATCTTCGCCGCCATGTTGCAGGCAGCAGCTTCCGAGCTCGCAGCCCGCCAGCGTGCGATGAAGTCCGCCGGCGACAACGCGACGGATCTCATCAAGAAGTACACGCGTCTGCGCAACACTGCCCGTCAGGCTGAAATTACGCAGGAGCTTTCCGAAATCGTTGCCGGTGCCGACGCGTTGTCCGCGTCCTAGCCAGCACGAG
>NZ_CAKKMM010000918.1:0-2058 GCF_918698205.1 Microbacterium sp. Bi128
GTCCGGGCCCATGTCGGGACTTATGGCACGACCCCGCGCGCGCAGGTTACATAAGGCTGGAGGAAGGAAGACCGGAGGCCTCTTGATGACTGTTCTAATTGCCTACGCAAGCGCCCTGGGCTCCACCCGGGAGATGGCACAACATATGGCATCCCGCATGGCGGGTGCACTGGGCGAGGTAGAGTGCCGGTCCGTGGAGGACGTCGGGGCCCTCTCCCGCTATGAGGCTGTCGTCGTCGGCAGCGCCGTCCACAACCAGGCCTGGCTGCCCCCGGCTTTGCTGTTCTTCAAACACCACGCCCGCGAGTTGGCCAGTCGGCCCGTCTGGGCCTTCAGTGTAGGGATGGCGGATGCGCTGCCCAAGCCCATACGCCGGCGCGGCGCGGCACTGCAACAGGAACGTCTGGCAGAAGTCCTGATCAAAGAAGTTCCGCTTCGAGGCCACAAACTCTTCTCCGGCGTCTACCAGGCAGGCCAGATGCCGGCACCGCTCCGGGTGTTGTTCCGGCTCACCGGCGGCCGATTTGGGGATTTGCGGGACTGGGCGGCTGTCGACTAATGGACGGATCAGATTACGGCCCAACTCGCTAAACCTGCTTCGTCCACGTCTTCAGGCAGCATCACAGGCTAATGCCGTCGGGACTGCGCATCCCGGCCGCGGCGCCCGGCTCGGTGGGGCGTGCACGGGAGGACCCATGACCGTTGTGAGCATTCACGCCGAACGAGGGGACATGCCTGCCTACGCGGCGACGCCGGCCGGTACCGGTCCGTGGCCCGGCGTCGTCGTCATCCATGACGCACTCGGCCTGAGCCGTGACACCAGAGACCAGGCCGACTGGCTGGCCGGCGAGGGGTTCCTCGCCGTGGCACCTGACCTGTTTTACTGGGGCACCAGGACGGCCTGCTTGTGGTCCCTCATCCGCGGCTGGCGGCCCCTCGGTGACCTGGACGTCACCCGCGCCTGGCTGGCCGGACAGGACGGCTGCACCGGCCGGATCGGCGTGATCGGTTTCTGTATGGGCGGCGGGTTCGCCCTCATGCTGGCCCCGGACCATGACTTCGCCGCGGCAAGCGTCAACTACGGCGGACTGGATGACGAGACCGCCCGCGCAATGCCCCGCGCCTGCCCCATCGTTGGCAGCTACGGCGCCAGGGACCGCTGGCCCGGAGTGCGCAAGGTGCCGGCGCGTCTGGAGCCGCTGCTCGCCGAGGCCGGAATAGAGCATGACATCAAGGTCTATCCCGACGCCGGTCACGGCTTCCTCAACAGGCATGGCCCGTCGGACCTCACGTTCGGGGACAAGTTGCTCGCGAAGCTGGTCGCTGCCGGTTACCACGAGCCCTCCGCCGAGGACGCGCGCCTGCGCATCCTCGGGTTCTTCCGGGAACACCTGATCACTGAGGGGGAAGCGCGATGATGCACCCTGCACCGAGGGGATCCCTGCTGGCAGCGGGTGCCGTGGCCGTTTTCACCACCGGATACCTGGCCGTTGCGCGGCCACGCCTGCTTCGCTGGGGTGCGACCGTTGACGAAGCGCGGGGACCTTACCCGGGCGCCGGGTTGATTCCGGGCAGCACCCGAAGCGCGACCATGGCGGTGACCATCGATGCGCCCCCTTCCCGCGTGTGGCCCTGGCTGGTGCAGATGGGAACGGATCGCGCCGGCTGGTACAGCTGGGACCGTCTCGATAATTTCGGGCGCCGCAGCGCAGGGCGCATCCATCCGGAGTGGCAGGACATCGCCATCGGTGACCGTCTGGCGGCGAAGCCCGACGGCAGCGAGTGGTGGGCGGTCGCGGCGCTTGAACCCGAGAGGTTCCTGGGCCTGCGTATGTCGGTCGATCTCCGCGGGCGTCCCTTCGACCCGGCACGAACCCGGCCGCGCTATTACACCGACTCGCTCTGGGGATTCGAGCTGCGGGAGGCCGCTGGTGAGCGCACCCGGCTGGTGGTCAGCGGGTACTGGTCGCTACGGCCACAATGGCTGCAACCTATCATGAGCATTGCCATGCTGGAGCCCGCGCACTGGGTCATGCAGACCCGTCAGTTCTCGAATCT
>NZ_CAKKMM010000919.1:0-2057 GCF_918698205.1 Microbacterium sp. Bi128
GTTCAGGCCCAGCGCAATGACCAACCCGGCGATGTTGCCCAGGAGAACCGAGCCAAAGGCCAGAAAGAGGGTGTTGGAGAGGGCTCCGAGTTTCGTGGGGTCCTTGAAGATGGCCTCAAAGTTTGTCCAGCCCGTGATTTTGAACGAGCCGATGCCCGTCCAGTTGGTAAAGGCGAAGAATCCGCCGATTCCGGTTGCCACGTAGTGGATGGCAAACACCAGGGCGATCCCGGGCAGCGCCCACCACCAGTGTCCGAACTGCATGGGCCCCCGCCGGGGACGGGTGTTCTCACCCGCCCCCGGCGTCCGCTTGCCTCGCCGGGGTGCTTCAGCTGCTTCGCTTTTCGGTTGCATCGTCGCAGTCATTGGTATTCCTTGCTTGTCCCTTTGAGTCGTCGGAACGTTGATGGTCAAGAACTGCTACTGATCCCAGGCCGCGTCCATGGCCTGCAGGACCTGGTCAGGGCTCTTCTGGCCGGTGATGATGCCCTGGACCCCCGTGGCCAGCGCGTCGTAGACGGCGGAATTCGGCCACTGGATGTTGGGCAGGGGGCCGTACTTGCCGTCCTTCATCAGGCCTCCGACGTTCTTATAGGCGCCGCCGTCGAAATCGTACTTGTCGAGTCCGCTGACCGGCAGGGCACCGTCGATTTCTGCGAATGCCTTGGTCTGTTCAGGCTGGGCGGCCCAGTCGAGGAAGGCCTTGGCAGCGTCCTTGTTCTTGGAGGCCGCGTTGATGGAGAAGGCGTAGTTTGCGCTGGCAAATACGTAGCTATTACCTGAGCCCTGTTCCGCCGGGAACGGCCGTACGGCGAACTGGGAGCCCCCAGCGGCGGACTGCAGCTGCTTCCAGCTTGGAGCCGGGATGAAGCCGCTCACGGACGTTCCGCTGGCAAGCCCCTTGGTGATGGCATCGAAGCCGCCGCCGGCAGCACCCTTCTGGAAGCAGCCCGCGTCCTTCAAGGTATTAACTGCTTCGAGGGCCGACTTCCAACCGTCCGAGCCGGCGAAGGTGGCTTCCTTGGCAGCGCGCTTATCGTTCCATTTCGGGTCTTCCGCGTAGACGCGCGAGGCTGCCAGGGACATCGCCATCAGCCCTGTGTTGGGAGGGGCTGATCCGGCAAGGGCAAAGAGGGATTTACCGGAGGACTCCAGAGCCTTGCACTGCTGCTGGAGGGAGGAATAGTCGGCAGGGAAGCCACCGGCTGCAGCTGCAGCCGTCTCATTACTCACCAAGGCAGAAATCGTAATTTCCGTGGCCTGGCCGTACACCTTGCCGTCGGTTCCAAAGGTGCTGGCGCTTCCCTCGGGGAGCAGTTGCTTCGCGGCATCGTCAAGCGGCTCAAGGAAACCTGCCTGGACGAGCGGCAGGATGCTGCGGCCGGTGCCGGAGCCGGGTGAGGTCACTACGACGTCTGAGGCGTTTCCGGCCTGGAGCTGTGTGCGCAGGGTCTGGTCGTAGGAGTCGTTCGGCTGAGGATTGAAGGTGATTTTCACGTTCGGGTGTGACTTCATGTAATTTTCTGCCAACACCTGGAAGGGGCTCTCGATGGTGTTGGATGTCGCGAAGGACAGTGAAAATTCCTGGGAACCACCCGAAGAGGAGCTGCTGCCGGTGGAGGCCGAGCAACCGGTAAGAATGAGTGCTGCGACGGTGGGGACGGCGAGGGCGCCGACCTTCAGGCCTGAATAGCGACGGTGCTGTGTCATGTCCAGCCTTTCTGACTTCATTGTCCAAAATCCGGGTGTCGTGACCCCGGTCACTCACAAGTATGCAGGAGATGTGCCTAAAAGACACATAAGTCTTTGCTATGACGGACATAAGTTTAACGGGGGTCCGCGGAAGGTCTATTCAGACGCCTGATGGCTTCGCCTAGGTTATTGATCCCGCTGATAAGCTCCCTTGAAACGGTTCCACTTTCAAAGGATCGCTGCGCCGTGACGAAACATGTCCTGCTTTCCCGTCTCGACCTCAACCTGCTGATCTCGCTGGATGCCCTCATTACCGAGCGAAGCGTTACCAGGGCGGCCGAGCGGCTCCACCTCAGCCAGCCGGC
>NZ_CAKKMM010000920.1:0-2051 GCF_918698205.1 Microbacterium sp. Bi128
ATCCATGGCGCCGGCGGGAGCTCTCCACCCCAGATCACCGGGCTCGGGACGACGTGCCGGCTCGAACGGGGCCCATCGGTCCCGTCGGGTGGGGCGGCACCGTCACCGAACAGGTCGGCCACTCCGACCTCGAACACGTCGGCGAGCGCGACGAGGACGGGCAGCGGCGGCGTGGTGCGTCCGGCCTCGAGTGCCTGCAGGTGTTCTTCCGAGAGCTCGGCCTCGAACGACAGCGCCGTGATCGACAGGTCGCGCGCGAGGCGCATCGCGCGCACGCGTTGTCCGAGCCGGTGCAGGACGGCATCCAGTCGGTCGTCCTCGAGTTCCTCGGTCATTGCCGGCCCCCTCCTACCGCGGCATTTCGAGCTGCCTCCTCCACCCACTGTTGCAGTCGCCACTGCTGGATGCGGAACAGACGCGCGATGGTCGGCACCGAATAGCCGCCCTCGAGCACCGCCGCCACGGCGAACTGCTGCAGCGAGGCGAACGTCCGTCCCTCCAGCGCACCCGTGCGCAGGTCCGCGAAGGAGCGCGGCCGGTGCGGGGCGGCTCGTGTCCCGGCAGCCGACAGCGTCGTGGGCCGGACCGCCGGGCCGCGGCTGACGCCTCCGACGGGGACGGATGCCGGTCGCGCCGACGGCCCGCTCGGGGATGTCTCCGTGTCCCCGCCGGCGGCGGTCGGCGCCCCGACGGCGGTTGCCGGGGGACCTCCGCCGACCACCGCCCCATCGGCCCGGTACGCAGCCACCTGTTGCTCCCCGTGCCGCAGCAGCGCCTCGTGCAGGAGCGCCCGGAGCTTGACGTGCTCGCGACGCCGGCGCCACAGCAGCGGCAGGCCGATCGCGGGGATCAGCAGGACCAGACCCCACATCCACATCATCGGATGCTCGTTCATCCACCCGACCCACGCCCACTGGAACGTCCAGTCCGTTTGGTCGTTGTCCGCCTGCATCGTGCGCGACCCCGACCACACGGCTACGACGTCCTGTCCCACACCATGGAAGGTGTTGCCGGTGATATCGGCGCGCGCGCCCTCGGAGAGTTCGATGGCGAAACCGGATGCCACCCGCAGATCGTTGTCTCTCACGATCGCCGCCGCGCCCGTCAGTTCCAGGGCGATGCGGCGACCCGAGAGGCGGGAGCCCGTCACCGTGGCATCCGTGATCCTCCCCGACACGTCGAGAGCCCGCAGCTCGGCGGAGGTGAGGACGGCATCGGCGACGGTCAGGCCCGTCGACGGCCCCTCGACCAGGACGGCGCTGCGCGTCTCGTCCACCTCGGTTCCGCGCATCTCGATCGTGTCGGTGGAGATCACACGCACGCCGCCGTCGCGGTTGTCCTTCACGTGCGAGCCGGTGAGCGCGAACCCGTTCGCGGGGCTGAGCCCGTATCCGCCCGAGGTGGGGCCGTCGGCCAGCGCCGCACCGTCGACGCGAATGCCCCAGCCGGTCGAGCCCTGCACGGTGGAGTCGGGGATCTTCGTGCCCGTGGACTGCCGCGAGACGGACACGCCGTCGCCACCGGAACCGGAGACGGTGGTGCGCTCGATCGTGGTGGCATCGGAGCCGTTGGTCACCTCGACGCCCGTGAGGGTGGAATCCTCGACCGTCGAGTCCTGCAGCAGCACGCCCGTGGTGTCCGAGAGGAAGAGACCGTAATGCAGGCGGGTCATGGTCGATTTCTGGACAGCGGCCGTCGCCCGCGCATCGCCCGTACCGGTCACCGCGAGACCGCCGGTTCGACCGCTCCAGTAACCGAGATCCCGGAACTCGGCGCGCACGGAGGTGAGGTTTCCGTCCCGCACGCGGATGTAGGCGCGGCCGTCGCTCTCGTCCGTGTCGGGTGCGCCGGTGGTGTCGTCCCACGACGTGACCACGAGCGGCAGCTCCTCGGAGCCGCCGAATCCCAGGGCACCGCCCCACGCGACGACGCTCACCGCGCCCTGCGGCGCACTCGAGATCCTCAGCGTCCCGTGCCCGATGAGTGCGAGCTCCGCTCCGGGGCGAACGACCACATTGCGGATCAGCGTGAAGACTGCGGTCTCGTCCTGT
>NZ_CAKKMM010000921.1:0-2047 GCF_918698205.1 Microbacterium sp. Bi128
GTCCCGGCGCGGGCACGCTGGTCGCCCTGCGGCGGGGAAGCTTCCGGATCGGACGCGGGGGCACCGAGGTCGTGATCCCTGATGCCGCGCTCTCCCGGGAGCACGCGCGCCTGGACGTCGGGGACTCGGACGTCACGATCATGGACCTCGGCAGTGCGAACGGCACCAGCGTCGATGGCCGGAGCGTGCGAACGGCCCCGGTGACCACGGCGTCCTCGATCCGCTGCGGCGATTCCACTATCTCGCTCCGGCTCGGGCCATCGGGCGTGCCCCGTGCTGCCCCGGACGCCGTGACGGTGCTGGCAGGCTCCAGCGTTGCCGCGCCGCTGGTTGTCCGCGGCACCGCCGCCCAAGGCCACCGGGCCGCCATGGCGCTGGCCGCGGTGCTGCCGCTCTTGGTCGGCGTCGGCATGGCATTTCTCACCGGCATGTGGATGTTCCTGGCCTTCACCGCAGTCTCTGGCGTGTCCGTCCTGGTCCCGTTCCTCTCGGGCCGCCGCCAGCGTCGCGAGTTCCAGGCCGCTGTGGCGGAGGCCGCCCTGCAGGACAGGGAACGACGCCGGCACGCCGCACCTTCCGCGGCTGACCTGACCATTGGTTGCGCGGCTGCGGTGCCCCCGGCAGCCCGTGCGCCTGGCGGGGAGCCGCCGGACATCTGCCTGCGGCTCGGGCTGGCGGAACAGAGCGCGAATATCCGGCCCGAACCACCCGACGCCGGCTTTCGGCCACCGTCGCTCGGCCAGGTGCCCCTGACCTTGGACCCGGTCCCGGCGGTGGTGACCGTCCACGGCCCCGCGCCCGCGACGGCCGGACTGATGCGCTCGTTCATCCTGCAATTGGCCGCCTATCCCCTGGCGGACAGCACCCGACTGCTGCTGCATGGCCCTGCGGACACGGTGCCGTTGCCGGCGCGCTTCCTGCCCGGCGTCACACTGTCCGCGAATGACGCCACCACTGCGGCCGTGCTGGCCGCCGCTCCCGACGGTCCAGGCGCTCCCGACGGTCCAGGCGGTCCAGGCGGTCCCGGCCGCCCCGGCGGCCCCGGCGATCCCGGCGGTCCCGGCGGTCCTCCGGGTCATGGCGGGGGATTTGACCGCGGCGTCCTCATTCTTTGGGACACTCCGGCGCAGTCAGGCCCCGCGCCCGGTCCAGGCGCTGCTGGCGCCGGCCCGGCATTCAGGGCAATGGCGGCGGCGCATGGGTGGAGGGTGATCGAGTGCTCGCCGGAGCCCGGTCCCGGCGTACACCCCGGCATTGTCCTCGGCCGGCGCGGCGCCCTGATCAGGGTTGGGTCCCCGCCCGTGGACTTCGTGCCGGATCTGGTCCCGGCCGAGGTCTTTGACCGCTTTTGCCGTGGGTTCAGCGCCGCACGGCGTACGCCGCCGGCTCCCCCGCCGGCTATCCCCCGGCATTGCAGCCTGGCCGACGTCCTTCCCCTCGCGGCAGAGGACATCTCCCGGCGCTGGTCCCGGAGCGGCGCGGAGGCCGGGCTGGGTACGCCCGTCGGCGTGGCGGCCCGGGGTGCCGTGCGGATCGACCTGAAGGCTGACGGTCCGCACTTCCTGGTCGCGGGGACCACGGGTTCCGGAAAGTCGGAGTTGTTGCGGACTCTTGCTGCCGGCCTCGCGGCCAGCCATCCGCCGGACCGGGTCAACTTGCTCTTCATAGATTTCAAGGGCGGCTCCGGCTTGGGTCCGCTCACCGGCCTCCCACACTGCGTCGGCATGCTGACCGATCTGGGCGCTGCGCAGGTGGAGCGCACATTGGTTTCCCTGCGGGCCGAGGTCCGCCGGAGGGAGGAACTGCTCGCCCGGGCCAATGCCCCGGATCTCGCGGCCTACGAGGCGTCACCGGCCGCCGGACCGCCCGTCCCCTCTCTGGTCATCATCGTTGACGAGTTCAGGATCCTGGTGGACGAAGCGCCCGGCGCCCTCACCGAACTTATGAGGATTGCCGCCATCGGCCGGTCACTGGGGATCCACCTCATCATGGCCACCCAGCGCCCGCAGGGAGCCCTGAACGCCGACATCAGGGCCAATGTCACCAC
>NZ_CAKKMM010000922.1:0-2047 GCF_918698205.1 Microbacterium sp. Bi128
TCCGCGCCAGGCGAGGTGGCCTTCCGGGGTGACGGCGCCGGGGGCCGCGACCGCCAGGGTCTTGCCACCCTCCTGCCAGCGCAGCGTGGACTCATCGGCAGAGACCGGCGCGGACGGGTCACGGAAGCGGCTGAGGCGGATCTGGGCCATGTCGGTGAAGTCGGCCGCGAGGGCTACGTCGATTTCGACGTCGAGGGAATCCAGCGAGGTGCGCAGCTGCAGGGTGTGCCGCACCACGCCCGGCGTCACTGTCCAGGTCTGGAGGAGCTCGACGGCGGGATCCTCCGTGGGTCCCGGGATGCCCCGGACCAGGCCCCGGACGTGCAGGACGCCGCCGGGCTCGGCCTCGACGGTGGCCGGTTCGGGTTCCAGTCCGTTGACGCGCACGAGCGCCCGGCAGAGCATCCGGGTGTCGCCGTGGAGCAGCCCGGTGAACCCGGCCGGATCAGCGGAGTCACCGGCTCCGGGCGGTTTGACCTCGCCGGCCAAGCGGCCGTCAGGATCGAGCCACAGCTGGGTGGGGGCGGCAACGGAGCAGAGTTGGCGGTGCAGGCCGGGCTGAACAGTCATCCGCCTACCCTATGCCGGGCACTGGGCGGTCTCAATGCGCCACAGCCCGCTGCCGACCGCCTAGGAGGTCATGGCGTCGGCCGCCGGCTGCCGGGCTGTGGACTGCGGCCGCGTCGAAACGCGTGCGTAGCCGATTAGCTTCGTCGTGTGTCCGACCTACGGGACGCTTCCATCGGGTTCATCAGAACCATCTTGGCGGTCGCTCTTCGTTACGTTGCCATGGTGGCCAAAGATGATTTGCCGAACATCAGAGAGAACTTTTCGCTTCCGCTCGATCGCTTATTCTTAGCGTGGTGGCCCGACTAAGTGGGGGAACGAACGGGGAGGGAAGTTCTAATCATGGAAAATAACAGTTCTACGTGGGTCCGGTTTTGGAACCGGGGGACGTGGTGGAAAGCGCTCCTGATCGTCGCCGTGTATTGGGGCGTGTACGAACTGATCGGGCTGGGAATAGGTGCACTGGTTGGGGGCTCCATCGACCTGGGAAGCCCCCTGAGCGATCCGCTCAGCGCATTCCTAGGTTTAGCACTCCCTATCTTGCTCTCGGGAATACTCCTCTTTCTCTTCGCTCGCTCTCTCGGCTGGGTCAAGGAAATCTTCGGTCCCCAACCCGTCCGCGGGAAGGCCTGGATGTGGGTCGCAGTCCTCCTCGTCGTCATCCCAATCTTCCTACGGCTGATGGCAACCAACTGGTCCGCCTACTCCATCGGGCTTGTTCTGGTTATGGCGTTCTTCGGATTGTGTGTGGGGTTCACTGAAGAACTCGCCACGCGAGGAATAGTAGTGAACATGCTCCGAAACGGCGGCTATGGCGAACGACTTGTCTTTGTCTTGTCATCCCTGTATTTCGCGCTGCTGCACAGCGGAAACCTCCTCACCGGAATGGCCCCCCTGGTTGTTGCCGTTACCGTCGTCTACACCTTTGGATTCGGTGCCATGATGTACCTCTCCATGCGCGCGACGGGCCGGATCACGTGGGCCATCCTGCTGCATGCCGCCACAGACCCCACAACGTTCCTCGCCACCGGTGGGATCGACGCCACCTCAGCCACAGCTGGGGCGGAAGAACTGATATCACTCGCGGGGCTCTTCAACTGGGCCTCTATACTCCTGGCGCTCCTTGCCATCTTCCTCGTCACGGGCCGCGCCAACCGGACACACGACATCCCCCCAGTCCCCGCCGTGGCCTGACCTGAGGGGCCAGCTCAACAACTCGCTCGGGGTCGCACTAGCGCCCGTAAGCCGATCCCCAAACTGGACGGAAATGCTCCAAGACTGCGGTCGTGCAAGAATCGCGGCAGGGATGAGCATGACCGGCAGATGAGGGAACAGCAGTTGATGATCGTCGAGGCTCTGGTGCAGGCGATGGATCGGCGGGACGAGGTCTTCCAGGTGATTGAGGATTCAGAGGACTTGGACGAAGCAATCCGTCGCGTGGGTCAACTGTTGGGCGTGGGAGAAGTGCCCAGCCGGGCAG
>NZ_CAKKMM010000923.1:0-2047 GCF_918698205.1 Microbacterium sp. Bi128
TCGCAAGGCCTAAGGGTTCCATTCGACGTAGCTGATGCTTTCCGTGGGGCGGCGTGAGCCCGCGCTGATCAGGAGTGGAACATGCGGAGAATCTACAGGGTATTGGATTGCACATCACGGTATTGACGCCGGCCGGTTGATGCCTCACCACGCGCTTCAACCTGCCTGCTAACTACCCAGCGCCCGCACAGCTTGCCCCTCGGGCATGTCATCTGGCGAGCGGTTTCACCAGGACCAGCGTGGGGCCATCCCAGTCGATCCGATTGAACTCTTGTAGCGGCAAGAATCCCGACCGAATATAGAAAGCCCTGGTCTGGGCGTAAGCGTCGTCCTCGAAGGATGGACCAACGGTATGGACCTGAAGCAGCCCGCAATCATCGGAGACGAGTACCTCCTCGACCGCCGTGACGAGAGAGGCTCCGATACCAGCGCCGCGGCGGCCGGCGTGCACTGCGATCAGTGCCAGCTCAGCGGACTCCGGGAAGTGGCGATCCACAAGTGCAACCCCCACGACTTCGCCGCGCATCACGGCGAGAAATGAGTCCCGCCGCGATGCACTGTCAACATAGTTGAGAATGGCTTCTTCGATGCCGAACCAGCCTGGTAAGGAGCGCAAGATTCGATCTACGGAAGCGGGGTCCTGGCGGCGTTCAATCTCAAGTGCGGACATCAAGCGAGTACATCACACGCCTCATTAGTGTGGCTGATCCGGTCTCGTTAGAGAGCTCTGACCAGGCATATGTGAAATGGGTACAGTCTTCTTCTCGCTGTCGTCCGGACTACATGGCGATTAGCGGAGGCGGGTATTCCGAGGGGCCGTGCCGGTAAGCGCTGTCTAGTCCCGACGGGTCATAGGATGTCTGGAACAGCAGCTGGGCTCGGCGAAGCTACGCGAGCCTCATGGCGGGGAAGGTGGCGCGGTGTGTTCTCACTCGGCATCGAGATAGGACCTCAACTGGCGGTCAGGCAGGCGGCCTGGTTTGCCCCGACGCACCAGCCGTTCCTGATCCCGAAGGGCGGCGCGGAGACCTTCGGGATAGCGCCTTTGAGCGAAGAACTCCCCGCCGAACTCAGGGATACCTTCGAAATCTACAATGTGCCGGACGAGCTCGACTGCATCCTGATCGGCGAGGAGGAGTTCAATGACCTGGGGCGCTCAGCCAGGTCGGACCTCGTTCGGAGTCAGATCTGCCTCGCACGGGGAGCCATCCCCTCCGTTCGAAGCGCCCCGGCGGACGTACGCACCCGAGTGTCGACGCAGGCTGACGGGCATCGCTTTGTGTGGTGGCCCTCGTTGCTGGAGGGACATCAGGAAGCTGTCCTCGGCGCCTACCTTCGCTTCGGCCGACGGCCCAGCAGGCACCTAGAGGTCCCCGAAAACGTCTGGGATAACGCCCGTGCGATTCTGCCGGGGGCTAGGACGCTGGCGGGCACTTTCCCTCGCGCCAGCGGCCCGAACTGTTTCGGGACGGTGATGGCGGCAGCTGGTCGAGCGGAAGCTGCTGACGTTTGGATGCTTCAGAAGCCTTTCGAGGACTGGCTTTCCGCGGCCGCTGAAGTGGGCGGAAAGGACAAGGACCCGGGTACCGTGCTCGTCTGGCGCTCTCCCAGGGGGTTGGCGCAGCATGCCGCTGTAACTATCGGAGGCGGATACGCGCTGCACAAACCCTCCCAAGGCTGGATGAGCCCGCGGAAAGTCCTCACCGTCAAGGAAGTCGTCGCCAGCGCCAGGCAGCCAGGCCGTCGACTAAACCGATATGTGCTGACCGGCTCCCCGGGACACCGTTTCCAAGAGTGATTTCCGATTTCCGGGACAGTCGAGCCCCCTCACATGTGGTCCTAAATCAGGCCGTCGCAGTGGTCCTGGTTGAACGTACTGGCCGGAACAGACATGCAGAACCTCCTAAAAAGCTGTCTTGGAAAACAACAGCTTTCCAAGACACTGCCCTGGACCTCTGCGGAGCCATCGGGTAGATGAGAAAGTCGGGCTCGCCGATGTCTTGAAAAGTCGCCTCATCATGCCCGCGCGCTTTGAGCCCACGGGTAT
>NZ_CAKKMM010000924.1:0-2046 GCF_918698205.1 Microbacterium sp. Bi128
ACCTAGAGCAGATCCAGGTCCTGCAGGCCCTTGGCGAGCCCCGCGCCGTCGGGCGAATAGAACCACGGGACGGAGGACTCCGAGTGGTCTCCGGTGTCGGAGTGGCCGCCGGCGAAGACGGCCTCGCTGGCCGAGAGCTGCCGGATGCCGATCGCGGCCACCTGGTCCGGGTGCTTCTGCGCGAAGCCGGAGTAAATCTCTTCATCGTGCTGGCCGTTGTCGCCGAACAGCAGCCAGCGCATGTTCGGGAACTCCTGGGCCAGCAGCTCAAGGTTCCGCCGTTTGTGTTCCTGGCCGCTGCGGAACCAGCGGTCGTGCGTCAGTCCCCAGTCCGTGAGCAGCAGCGCGCCGGAGGGATAGAGGTTCCGGGCGATGAAACGGGCCAGGGTGGGAGCTGCGTTCCACGGCCCGGTGGACAGGTAGATCACCGGCGCCTCCGGGTGCTCCACCTTGAGCCGATCCAGCAGGACGGCCATGCCGGGTGTCGCCATCCGGGCCCGTTCGTTCAGGACGAAGGTGTTCCACAGCGCCAGGAAGGGCCGGGGGAGGGCGGTGACCATGATGGTGTCGTCAATGTCCGAGACGATGCCGAGCCTGGTGTCCGGCGAGATCACGAAAATCCTGGCCTCGACCGGTTCCGTTCCCTCGGCGCGCAGCACGGCCGTATGCCAGCCCGGGGTCAACGCCACGTGAACCAGGGTGTCCACCAGGCCGCCGCGGTCCGCATGCACGCGGGTGGTGACGCCGCCGATCTGGATCTCCACCTCGGTGAACTGGACCGGGACGCTCGTGAACGCCCGCCAGCCGCGGAAGTTCTGGTTGCCGTTCAGGGCCAGCCGCTCCGCCTTGCCGCCGGGCACCGGCCGGCTGGTGAGGACCACGCGGCCCAGTACCCTAACCCACTCGGTCGAGCCGTAGCCCTGATAGGCGACTGTCTGCGGGCTGAACTTCCAGCGCCGGGCCGTCTTGAGCCGGAACCCGTTGACGGTGTCCGACACCCAGTGGGCGAGCCGGAAGGCCCTGTTGCCGGACACGGGCAGCTGCTGCGCTGGTTGCGAGGCCAATTCCATGCCTCCACTCTCCCACAATGCCGGGCTCCGGCTGTGCCGGCGGGGTCCCCGGACGCGGGCCCCCGCCACGCCGGATTACCAGCGTGGCGGCTAACCCAGCAGCCCGCGCAGTGTGGCGGCGTTGCGGACGGCGTTGCCGCCGCCGTCGTTGTTGAAGTACGCGTAGACGTCTTTCCCGCCGGCCTGCCACTCGCGGATCCGGTCCGCCCACCAGCGCAGGTCGTCATCGGAATAGGATCCGCCGTACAGGACGTCGTGGTCGGGGCCGTGCAGCCGGATATAGATGAACGCCGCGGTGGCGTGCAGGACGCACGGGAGCCCGGCGCCGCTCATGATGCAGTAGGCCGCGCCGTGACGTTCCAGCAGGGCGTACACGGCGTCGTCGTCCCAGCTGGGGTGGCGGAACTCCACACAGACGCGGATCCAGCCGGGCAGAGCCGCCAGGAAGTAGTCCAGCCGGGCGTCGTCGCGCGCTAAGCCCGGGGGCAGCTGGACGAGCAGCACGGCCCGCTTGTCGCCGAGTTCGTGCCAGCACCGGGTGATCCGGTCCGCCCAGACCTCGGGGGCGTAAAGCTTCTTGGCGTGCGTCAGGCCGCGGGGCGCCTTGACGGACAGGGCGAAACCGTCGGGCAGGCGGCGGCGCCAGCTGGCGAATGAGCCCTCTTTCGGCCAGCGGTAGAAGCTGGCATTCAATTCCACGGTGTCGAAGCGGGCCGCGTAATATGCCAGCCTGTCCCGGGCCGGCAGGCCCGGCGGATAGAGGACCCCGTCCCAGTGGTCATAGCTCCAGCCGGATGTGCCGATCCGCACAGCGGCCACGTGCCCTGCCATGCCCCTTCCCCTTCCCCTTCCCCTTCCGCCATGCTCCCTCTACCGTGCTCCCTCTACCGTGCCGGGGGCGACGGCGGTGTGGCACTGTAAGTGTCATGGTACGCATCGAGGATTACGCAATGGTCGGCGATCTGCACACCGCTGC
>NZ_CAKKMM010000925.1:0-2044 GCF_918698205.1 Microbacterium sp. Bi128
ACGTACGAGACGCCGGAGGGCACGCGCACGTTGTCTTCGAGCACCCGCATCTCGCCGTGCTCGTCGCGGATCAGGTCGATGCCCGACACCTGGATGCGCACACCGTTGGCGCTCCGGATGCCGGCAGCCTGGCGGTAGAAGTACTGCGACGACGAGATCAGACGCGCGGGCAGGATGCCATCGCGCACGCAGTGCTGATTGCCGTAGGCGTCGTCGAGGAACGCCTCCAGCGCCCGCACGCGCTGCTTCACCCCGGCTTCGATGCGCGACCACTCGTCGTACGCGATCACCCGGGGCACGGCATCCAGGGGGAAGGGCCGTTCCTCGCCGGCGAAGTCGAAGGTCACGCCCTGGGCGAGATACGAGCTGGCGAGCGAGTCGGTGCGCCCGCGGAGCTCTTCCTGCGTCATCTTCGCCAACGCCTGGTACAGCTCCCGATACGCCTCTCGAGATGGTGCCGCGTCTCCGGGGGTGGCCGGGACACCGAACATCTCGTCGTACGCCGGGATGCCGGATGCGGTCTTGCGCGGCGCCAACGTGGAGCCGTAACCGTCGAACAGGTCACCCATGCCCCGAGCCTACCCACGCCCGTGTTGCGGAGGTGTTTCCCCCGCGCGGGGACGGCTGGCTAGGCTGGCCCGACATCTGCCGGCTCGACCAGGGGTCCCACCATGCGCGTGCTCGTCACCAGTTCCCGCAACACGTTCGCTCTCGACCTCATCCGCAAGCTCGGCAGCGTCGGCCACACGGTCTTCGCCAGCGACACGTACGAGGGCGCGGTGGGCAGCCACTCGCGTTTCCTCGCCGGCCACCTCGTCACCCCGTCACCGCGGTTCGCGACGGATGCCTTCATCGACACGGTGAACGCCTATGTGCGCGAGCACGACATCGACGTCATCATCCCGACGTTCGAGGAGGTCTTCTACCTCGCCGCCCGCGTCGCCGACCTGCCCGCGGGCGTGGAGCTGTACGCGGGGAGCTTCGCCGACCTCGCGCGCCTGCACGACAAGGCGAGCTTCCAGCGACTGGCCCAGGAAGCCGACGTCCCCATCCCCGAGACCGTCGTGGTCACCTCGCCCGCGGAGCTGCGCGAGGCGATCGACCGCTTCCCCCGGTACTTCGCCCGTGCGGCGTTCTCGCGCGGCGGCGTGGGGCTGCTCACCAACACGGGCCCGTTGGCGGGGAAGATCCCCGTCGAGGAGTGCGTACCCACTCCCGAGCAGCCGTGGCTGGTGCAGCCGTTCGTGGACGGCCCCATGGTGTGCACGTACAGCGTCGTCGTCGACGGCCGCGTGACCGCCCACACCACGTACAAGGCCGCCGAGCAGTGGGCCCACAGCACCGCGATCGCGTTCGTCGCCGTCGACAGCACCGACACGCTGCGCTACACGCAGCAGCTCGTGGACGCTCTCGACCCGGGGTTCACGGGGCAGATCTCGTTCGACTTCGTCGACCACGGCACCGAGGCCGCGCCCGACTACAAGATCATCGAGTGCAACCCGCGGCCGACGAACGGCGTCATCCTGCTCGAGGCCGACGACGTCTCGCGTGCGATCGAGGGGGCGGTGGAAGAGACGGTCGTGGCGATCCCCGGCACGGAACGCCAGATCACGCTCGCGGTCCTCGCGGACGCCTTCACCGAGCCGCTGAAGCACCTGCCCACGACGCTGCACGATCTGCTGCACGTGCGGGACGTCGGCGCCGGGTGGTGGGACGGTGCGGCGATGCTGTGGAGCCCCGCGACCCTCGTGCACGGCGCGAAGATCTCGCACGGCGACCGCAAAGAGGTGCTCGCCGCCCTCGGCGACGACATCGTCTGGAACGGCGAGCCCATCCCCGGCATGTCCCCCGCCGACGCGGAGTCCCTGGAGTCGGTCCACGCCGGCCGCATCTAGGCGCGTGAGGGGTCAAGAACTGTCGCCTGGCGAGCCGCGCAGCGACGAATATTGACCCCTCACGCGAAAGGTCAGGGGCGGAGGACCACCTTGATGCCGCCGTCCTCTTTCTTCTGGAACATCTCGTAGAGGGCGGGGGCGTCCTCGAG
>NZ_CAKKMM010000926.1:0-2044 GCF_918698205.1 Microbacterium sp. Bi128
GTCACGTACCCCTGTGTCGTGGCTCATGGTCTCTTCCTTCCGGGTCGCCTTCGTCGTACGGCGGCATCCATCCGCGCCGTCGTGCGGAGTCTGCCGTCGACCCGCCGTGCGGGCCGGGGCCGTGGCGGCGTGTCTCGGCGGAACTTCGCGGGACGGTGCGCCGTGGCGGGGAGGGCGGGCCCGGATCCCGGGCCTCAGTCGCGGCCGGTGATGCCCTCGGTCGAAGCGATCACGGGGCGCATCTTCTTCTCCAGCGCCTCGAAGAACATCGACAGGGGGAACTCGTCGTCGAGCACGGCGTCGGTGTACCCCTTGGGGAGACCGGCGAGCACCTCGTCGGACAGCCCACGGGCCCAGACCGACGCAGGATGCGGAGTCACCACCGATCGCACCAGGTCGTACGAGGCCAGCCAGTGGGCGGTCTTGGGCCGGTCGATCGAGCGCCAGTACAGCTCGTCGATGGCGTCGGCGAGGGCGACGACCGCGGCCGGCACCTCGTCCCAGTCGAACGCCAGCGACGTGTCGGTCCAGTGCAGCACGCGACGCTGGTGCAGCCACGCGAAGAGCAGCTGGCCGCCCAGCCCGTCGTAGTTGCGGACCCGCGAGCCGGTGATGGCGAAACGGAAGATGCGGTCGAAGATCACGGCGTACTGCACCAGCTCGGCGTGCTCGAGCATCGCGCGCTCGGCGGCGTCGAGGTCGTCGCGGGCGGCCAGACGCGCCTGGATCTCCACGCACTCGCGGAACGCGGTCAAGTCGCACCGCAACTCCTCGAGCGAGTAGAGGAAGAACGGCATCCGCTGCTTGATCATGAACGGGTCGAACGGCAAGTCGCCGCGCATGTGCGTGCGGTCGTGGATGATGTCCCACATCACGAACGTGCGCTCGGCGAGGTCCTGATCATCGAGCAGGCGCGCGGCGTTCTCGGGCAGGTCGAGCTTGGTGATCTCGGCTGCAGCGCGGGTGACGCGACGGTAGCGGGCGGCCTCGCGGTCCTGGAAGATCGCGCCCCACGTGAAGGTCGGCACCTCGCGCATCGCGACGGTCTCGGGGAAGAGCACCGCCGAGTTGGTGTCGTACCCGGGCGTGAAGTCGACCAGGCGCAGCGAGACGAACAGGCCGTTGGTGTACTCCGCCTCGACGTGCCGGTCGCGCGAGCCGTTCTGCGTGTACATCGGGAAGACGACGAGGTGACGGATGCCGTCGACCCGGTGCTGCTGCGGCTGGAACGCCACGAGCGAGTCGAGGAAATCGGGCACGCCGAAACCGGCATCCTTCCACCGCTCGAAGTCGACGACGGACGCGCGGAGATAGGCGTCGTCGTGCGGGAACAGGGGGGTGAGGGCCCGGATCGCGTCGACGATGTCGTCGACGAGGGCACCGGCGCGCGCGTGATCGGATGCCTCCGGAACCGCGCCGTCCGCGGCCTGCAGCGACTGCAGCTCGACGGCGGCGTCCTTGAGCTGGGTCCACGCGGGGGTGTGCTCGACCGTGTCGACCGCGTGCCCGTCGAGCAGGTCGTGCGCGGAGCGCGAGGGTGTCGCGAGGGTCATGGGGGCCTCCGATCGGCGTAGGCGGGAAAAATTCCTGTCAATACCGCATGCTAACGGAAAACTTACGGATGGCGCCACGGAGGCTCCGTCGCATCCTGGTACTGTCGGGCGCATGTCCGACGGTTCCGTTCGCCGCGCGCGGCTCGACGACACCGTCGACGCGGCCATCGTGCGCGAGATCTCCCTCGATGCGCGCGCCACGCTCGCACACCTGTCCGAGAAGGTCGGCCTGTCGGTCTCGGCGGTGCAGTCGCGCCTGCGGAGGCTCGAGGCGCGCGGCATCGTCCGCGGCTACCGGCCCGTGTTGGATGCCGAGGCGCTCGGCCGCCCGCTCGCCGCTTTCGTCGAGATCACGCCCCTCGATCCGGCACAGCCCGACAACGCTCCCGATCTGCTCGCGCACCTCAGCGCGATCGAGGCGTGCCACTCGATCGCCGGTGACGCGGCGTACATGCTGTTCGTCCGCGTGCCGACTCCGCGCGATCTCGAGA
>NZ_CAKKMM010000927.1:0-2043 GCF_918698205.1 Microbacterium sp. Bi128
GTTCCTGCTGGGTGTCACCGAGGCCGGGCTGTTCCCCGGCGTCATCATGTTCCTGGCCGCGTGGTTCCCCAACAAGGTCCGCGTCAAGATGTTCGCCATCTTCTACCTGGCCCAGCCGTTCTCCCAGATGCTCGGCGCCCCGCTCTCCGGCTGGCTGATCAACATCGGCGACCAGGTGCCCGGCGTCCAGGGCTGGCAGGTCATGTTCTTCGTCGAGGGAATGCTGGCGGTCGTCGCCGGCGTCGCCGCGTACTTCTTCCTGATCAACAGCCCGCAGGACGCCAAGTTCCTGGACAAGGACGAGAAGAACGCGCTCCTGGAGGTCATGGCGCTCGAGGACACCGTCAAGGAAGAGTCCGGGCCGCGCGGCGTCCTGGCGGCCATGAAGAACGGCAAGGTCTGGTACTTCACCGTCATCTACTTCTGCCTGCAGATCGCCGTCTACGGCGTCACCTTCTACCTCCCGCAGCAGGTCGCCCAGCTGACCGGCCAGAAGGTGGGCATCGCCGTCGGCTTGATGGCAGCCATCCCGTGGTTCTTCGGCATCTTCGCCTGCTACTTCATCGGCAAGGCAGCGAACACCGTGATCCGCCGCCGGGTCTGGGGCACCGGGCTGTTCATCTCCACCGGACTCTGCATCTTCGGCTCCGCGTGGGCCGGCGCCAACCACATTCCGGCGCTCGGCATCATCTTCATCACCCTCGCCGTGTGCTCGTTCCTCTCCATCGGCCCCATCGCGTGGTCCTACCCGACGGCGTTCCTCACCGGAACCGCCGCGGCCGCAGGGATCGGCCTGATCAACTCGCTCGGAAACCTCGGCGGCTTCGTCGCGCCGATCCTGCGCACCTCGGTCAACCAGATGACCGCCTCGGACACCGGGACCATGGGCGTCTATGCCCTCGGCGTGCTCCCGTTCCTGGCAGCGGCCATGATGTTCGCGACCCGCCGCTTCAAGAACAAGGCCGACGAGCTGCTGGAGCAGTAAAGGCTCCCGGCCTCACTTCCAGCGCGACGTCCAGCGCCCATCCACTGGATCCAGCAGAAAGCACCAACACATGCAGCAGAACCCCGGCAGCCAGACCTCCAACACCCGCATCCTGGTGGGGGTCAGCACCAAGATGTACCTCGGCTACCGGGACAGCCTGGACTGGCTCGAGCGGCTGCAGCACGAAGTGGACACCCGCCCGGCCCTCGCGGCCGGGCGGGTTGTCCCGTTTGTCATCCCGTCCTTCCCCGTCCTGCCCGCGGCGGCCCGGCTCCTGGCGGGTTCGCCGCTGCTGCTCGGTGCGCAGAACTGCGGCTGGTCGGACGGGCCATGGACCGGGGAAGTAGCCCCGTCCATGCTCGCGGAACTCGGCGTCCGGCTCGTGGAGATCGGCCATGCCGAACGCCGGCAGCACTTCGGCGAGGACGACGCCATGGTGGCCCTCAAGGTCCGGGCCGCGGACGACGCCGGGCTCACCCCGCTGCTGTGCGTGGGGGAGCGCGACGGCGGGCAGCCGGCGGCCGCGGCGGACTTTGTGTTTCGCCAGATCGAGTCGGCGGTCGACGGCGACTGGGACCTCGCCGGCCGCCTGGTGGTGGCCTACGAACCGGTCTGGGCCATCGGCGCGGCCGAGCCGGCCGCCGCCGCGTACGTGTCCGACGTCGTCCGCCGGCTCCGGGACCAGCTCACCGCCGCCGGCGTGCCAGGGTTGCCGGTCATTTACGGCGGATCGGCGAAGCCCGGACTGCTGCCCACGCTGGAGGGCGTCTCCGGCTTGTTCCTGGGCCGGTTCGCGCACGATCCGGTGAATTTCGGCGCCGTGCTGGATGAGGCACTCCTGCTGGCCGAGGGCTTCACTGCACCGGAACCAACCCCCGTGGGACATGTCCAGCCCTGACCGCGTGCGACGGGCATGATGCCTAGATGTCCCTTGGTCGAGGGCAAGAATGAGCATGTCCCGTGGGGTGGCTCGCGAGGAATGGACATGTTCCGTTGGGTGGGTGGCGAAGAGTGGACATGTCCGGCCTTGGCCGCGTGCGACGGGCATGATGTCTAGA
>NZ_CAKKMM010000928.1:0-2042 GCF_918698205.1 Microbacterium sp. Bi128
GGTCTTCATGATCGGCCCGGCCGTCGGAGCCGTCGTCGCCACCAGCGGCCAGTCCGTCCTGGGCCTGACAGTCGTGGGAGTGGCCACATCCGTCTCCGGGCTCTTCCTCATGTGGTTCAACCCGCCCACCCGGAGTGCTTCCCCGGACGCCGGGCTTGAGGCGCAGGAGCTGGAGTGCGCGGAAGCCGCAGTGGTCGCCGCCGCGCCGGCCCACCTGCAGGAGGCAGCAGCCGAACTGGCACCCCTGGCGGCCGCCGCCGAGGAGCGCCGCCGGCGGGGATCCGGCCTGCGCCACAGGGTCATCCACAACTTCAGCTGGTTCACCGCCGCCGTAGCCGCCGTGTTTGCCGTCGGCGCCGGTGCCGGCATGGTCCTCAGCGGCACCGACGTCGGCATCGTCGCGGCGCTCCAGACCGGCGGCCACCAGGCCGAAATCGGCATCGTGTTCCTCTTCTGGTGCGCGGCCTCGGTGGTGGGCGGCGTCCTCTACGGTGCCATGCACCGGGCCGTTTCCCCGATCCTCCTGTTGCTGGGGATGTCAGCGCTGACGGTCCCGATGGCCTTCGCGACCGACGTCTGGACGCTCAGCCTGCTCGCGTTGCTGCCGGGTCTGCTGTGCGCGCCGGTGTTGTCCGCGGCCTCGGAAAAGGTGGCCGAACTGGTGGATGAAAGCCGGCGTGGCGAGGCGATGGGCTGGTACGGGTCATCGCTCACCGGCGGAGTGGCCCTGGGCGCGCCGCTTGCCGGGCTGTTCATTGACCTCATCGGCCCGTCGGCCGGCTTCGTCTCAGTGGGGTTGGCGGGCGTGGCCCTCTGCCTGGTGGGACTGGCCCTGCAACAGGTCCGGCGCAGCCGCCTGGCCCGCGTCTGAACGCGGGCCTGCCGCCATTGCGCCACTCCGGGCACGCGCCCGGGCTTTGTGAACGGCAAATCCTGCGGACGGAAAATAACGACGCCGGCGGGCGGACCTGGGTGGTCCGCACGCCGGCGTTGTCCTGGCTGACGGGTGCTTAGTTGACGGGGCCGGTGTACTTCTCGCCCGGGCCCTTGCCCGGAGCGTCCGGGATGATCGATTCTTCGCGGAAGGCCAGCTGAAGCGAACGGAGTCCGTCGCGCAACGGTCCAGCGTGCTGTGAGCCGATTTCGGGCGCCGCCGCGGTCACCAGACCGGCGAGGGCGGTGATCAGCTTGCGGGCCTCGTCCAGGTCCTTGAGGTCCTGGGCATTTTCCTCGGCGGCGAGGCCGAGCTTTACCGCGGCGGCGCTCATCAGGTGCACGGCGGCCGTGGTGATGACCTCGATGGAGGGGACTTCCGAGATGTCGCGGATCTGCTGCGAGACGTCCGCTTGGGCTGCCGCGGGCTCGAAGACGTGGGAATTACTATCTGAAGTGCTCATGCTGGTAAGCTTGTCACAGACCGACTAAATGTCGTTATTCTCAAGCTTTTATAGAATGCAGTGTTCTGACTGGCAGTGCTTGTCACTGAAGTTGGCGCCCGGCGACGCATACGTGCGTTGAACGGGTGTCTTTCTGTAGAGTTGGCTTTAGTTTGCAAGCGGAGTTCTCTCCCACCCGCGTCAGCCGCGAAACTTCCTTCGGGAAGCCCCTCCTGTCCAGGAGTCAAGGTTGCCGGGTACCTGGTCGGGCACTACCTCGGACTCCGGTCCGCAGGAAGTGCATGTTGCCCCATTGAGGGCGGCAGTTCCGATCTCGAGGCCTTCGATTGCTCCGGCAATTGGGGGCCTTCTCTTTTTGCCGGTGGAATACCCCTCACGAACACAGGAGCTTTAACATTAGCGAGCCAAGAATCAATGAGCGTATCCGCGTCCCCGAGGTGCGGCTGGTCGGCCCTGCAGGCGAACAAGTAGGAATTGTCCGTATTGAGGATGCCCTGCGTTTGGCTGCCGAGTCCGATCTTGATCTCGTTGAAGTTGCACCGCAGGCGAAGCCTCCGGTGTGCAAGCTGATGGACTTCGGCAAGTACAAGTACGAAGCCGCTGTCAAGGCACGCGAGGCCCGGAAGAACCAGACCAACACGGTCC
>NZ_CAKKMM010000929.1:0-2042 GCF_918698205.1 Microbacterium sp. Bi128
CGCCAGTACCGTCTGATCGACTTCCGTCGCCACGACAAGGACGGCGTCAACGCCCGCGTTGCCGAAATCGAGTACGACCCGAACCGCACGGCTCGGATCGCCCTCCTGCACTACGTTGATGGCACCAAGCGTTACATCATCGCCCCGAACAAGCTGTCCCAGGGCGACTTCGTAGAGGCCGGCGCCGACGCTGACATCAAGCCCGGCAACAACCTTCCGCTGCGCAACATCCCGGTCGGTACCGTAATCCACGCAGTCGAACTGCGTCCGGGTGGCGGCGCCAAGATGGGCCGCTCCGCCGGCGCATCGATCCAGCTCGTTGCAAAGGAAGGCCGTTTCGCCCAGCTGCGTCTGCCTTCCGGCGAAATCCGCAACGTTGACGTGCGCTGCCGCGCAACCGTCGGCGAGGTCGGCAACGCCGAGCAGTCGAACATCAACTGGGGCAAGGCCGGCCGTATGCGGTGGAAGGGCGTTCGCCCGACCGTCCGTGGTGTCGCCATGAACCCGGTTGACCACCCCCACGGTGGTGGCGAGGGTAAGACGTCCGGTGGACGTCACCCCGTCAACCCGAACGGTAAGCGCGAAGGCCGCACCCGCCGTCCCAACAAAGAGAGCGACAAGCTTATTGTTCGTCGCCGTCGTACTGGCAAGAACAAGCGATAGGAGCCTGGACACATGCCACGCAGCCTGAAAAAAGGTCCTTTCGTTGACCAGCACCTCTTTGTAAAGGTAGCCAGGGAAAACGAAAAGGGCACCAAGAACGTCATCAAGACCTGGTCCCGCCGTTCGATGATCGTCCCCGACATGCTCGGCCACACGATCGCCGTACACGACGGACGCAAGCACATCCCCGTGTTTGTCACTGAGTCGATGGTCGGGCACAAGCTCGGCGAATTCGCTCCCACGCGGACATTCCGCGGCCATGTCAAGGACGACCGTAAGGGCAAGCGCCGCTAGGCGCCTGCACTTACGTCAAAGACGAGAGAAGGAAAGCAATGGAAGCCAAGGCAATTGCGCGTCACATCCGCGTAACGCCTATGAAGGCCCGGCGCGTCGTCAACCTTGTTCGTGGTAAGCAAGCGAATGAGGCTCTGGCAATTCTGAAGTTTGCCCCCCAGGCAGCTTCGGAGCCGGTATTCAAGGTAGTTCAGTCGGCAATCTCCAACGCCCGGGTCCTCGCGGACCGCGACGGCGTGGCGTTTGACGAAGGTGACCTCATCATCAGCGAAGCGTTTGTTGATGAAGGCCCGACCATGAAGCGGTTCCAGCCGCGAGCCCAGGGTCGTGCATTTCAGATCAAGAAGCGCACGAGCCACATCACCGTGGTAGTCGCTACCCCGGAGAAAGAGGAGGCTCGCTAAGTGGGACAGAAAGTTAACCCGCACGGGTTCCGACTCGGCATCACCACCGATCACGTATCGCACTGGTTCGCCGACAGCACCAAGGCCGGCCAGCGGTACAAGGACTTCGTTCGCGAAGACATCCGTATCCGCCAGCTCATGTCCACGGGCATGGAGCGCGCCGGTATCGCCAAGGTCGAAATCGAGCGCACCCGCGACCGTGTCCGCGTGGATATCCACACGGCACGTCCGGGCATCGTCATCGGCCGCCGCGGCGCTGAAGCAGACCGCATCCGCGGCGAGCTTGAGAAGCTCACGGGCAAGCAGGTTCAGCTGAACATCCTCGAGGTCAAGAACCCCGAGATGGAAGCCCAGCTTGTTGCCCAGGGCGTTGCAGAGCAGCTGACTTCCCGCGTGGCTTTCCGCCGTGCGATGAAGAAGGCCATGCAGTCCGCACAGCGCGCCGGTGCCAAGGGCATCCGGATCGCTTGCTCGGGTCGACTGGGCGGCGCAGAAATGTCCCGCTCGGAGTTCTACCGCGAAGGCCGTGTGCCCCTGCACACCCTGCGTGCGAACATCGACTACGGCTTCTACGAGGCCAAGACCACCTTCGGCCGCATCGGCGTGAAGGTCTGGATCTACAAGGGCGACGTCACTGCCAAGGAACTGGCTCAGCAGGCAGCTGCTGCTCCGTCCCGTGGC
>NZ_CAKKMM010000930.1:0-2042 GCF_918698205.1 Microbacterium sp. Bi128
GGGGCGGCAGGCATCCCGCCGCGCCCGCCGGGAACTCGACGGGCTCATCGTGCTGCCCGAGGCGACGCTAGCGGCACTGGAGGACAGGATCGCTTCGATGCTCGGCGCGGGCCCGGCGCCGGACGTCCGCCGGGCCGTCTGAGCTGGGCCGCAGCCGGCGGAGCCGGGCGGTGCCCGCTGTGACCGGCACCGCACCGCCACCGTGAAGGCCCGTGCCGCACAGGAGGACTGAATTTAGGGACTTCTGGCATGTTTTGCCCAGCCGTCTTTCCCACGTACCATCGATAAGGTTTCAAATCGCGTTAGCGCCACCGAATTCATCTGATCAGGCATCGAATGGACGTCGTGGCCATGCAGCAACGGGGATGTGGAACTGCCGACCGTGAACACTTCAGATTGGGCAACAGGTGGAAATCACCGTAATGGTGGCGCTAGTGATATCGCTGGCGCTGTTCTTCGACTTCACCAACGGATTTCATGACACCGCGAACGCCATGGCTACCCCCATCGCGACCGGCGCCATCAAACCGAAAACAGCAGTTGCCCTCGCGGCGGTGCTGAACCTCGTGGGAGCGTTCCTCTCCACGGAAGTCGCCAAGACCGTCTCGGGCGGCATCATCAAGGAAGGCTCGGACGGGGTCCAGATCACCCCGGACATCATCTTCGCCGGGCTGATGGGCGCCATCCTCTGGAACATGATCACCTGGCTCAAGGGCCTGCCGTCCAGTTCCTCCCACGCCCTCTTCGGCGGCCTGATCGGGGCCGCGATTGCCGGTATCGGCATCCACGCGATCAACTTCGAGTCAATTCTCCAAAAGATCATTCTTCCCGCGGTGTTCGCCCCGATCATCGCGGGCGGCGTAGCCTACTTGTGCACGCGGCTGGCGTACGGCCTGACCGCCCGCCATGACCCCGAAACCGGGGACAAGCTCACGCAGAAGCGCGGCGGATTCCGGACCGGTCAAGTCTTCACGTCCAGCCTCGTGGCGTTGGCCCACGGCACCAACGACGCCCAGAAGACGATGGGCATCATCACCCTGGTCCTGATCTCCGCCGGCCTCCAGCCTGCCGGCTCCGGTCCGGAGTGGTGGGTTATCACCGCCTGTGCCTTCGCCATCGCGATCGGCACGTATTCCGGCGGGTGGCGGATCATCCGCACCATGGGCTCGGGACTCACCGAAGTGAAGCCCGCCCAGGGCTTTGCCGCCGAGACCAGCACCGCCACAGCCATTCTGGCGTCCTCGCACCTGGGCTTCGCCCTGTCCACCACGCAGGTGGCCTCCGGCTCGGTCGTGGGCTCCGGCATGGGACGCCGCGGCACTACGGTGCGGTGGGGAACCGCCGGCCGGATTGCCATCGGCTGGCTGTTCACGCTGCCGGCCGCCGGAATCATGGGCGCGCTGACGGCTCTGCTCGTGCAGACCGGGGTCGTAGGCGTGATCATCGCGGCAACAGCCGGCACCGCCGCAGTGGCCTACATGTTTGTGCGCTCACGGAAGTCGCCTGTGGGCAGCAACAACGCCGTCGAGATCGAGGAAGTCGGCCAGGCCGTGCAGTTCCGGAAGAAAAAGTCCGCCACCAAGTCGATCAAGAACGGCGGTGCCCAGCGATGAAATGGCTGGAACTGTTCAGCGTGGCGAGTGCCACGCTTGTGTCCGCTGTAACCGTGGTAGTTCTCTACTCCCTCGGCGTCCGGCTCACGGCCATCGCGGGGGACACCCGGACCTCCCCGGCGGCCTGGACCCGACCGCTCGCTTACACGTGCTTCGCTTTGTGCGGCGCCGCCATTCTCTTCGGGCTCTACCTGATCATTCCTTACTTCCACAAATAGGACGTCCCCGCGGCCGTGCAGCCGTTGCGTCACGGGGATGGGACACCGGCCACCGCAGTGGCTAGGCTGGGGCCATGGTGAGCTTCCAATACTTCGTGGCGTCCTCACTCGACGGGTTTATCGCCACTGCCGACGACAATCTCGCCTGGCTGCTGCAGTTCGACGGTTTTGAGGGCGGACAGGACAGCTATGACGCGTTCATGGCCGACGT
>NZ_CAKKMM010000931.1:0-2032 GCF_918698205.1 Microbacterium sp. Bi128
TGGTCTGCGGCGGCATCGGTGGCCTGATCGGCTGGATCTGTCACCGCTTCGCGGTCCAGCCACTGGTCGTCACGCTGGGCACTGGCGCGGCCATCACGGGCGCGACGCTGTTCCTCGCCGACGGCGACTATTCCTCCGCGCCGCCGAATGCGTTCCGTTCCTTGGCCAGCCTAAGGGGGACCACCCTTGGCCTGCCGTTCCCCCCGATCATCCTGATCGTGCTTCTCTGCGGGGCGGGAATGTGGCTTTTCCTCAATCGCACCGCAACGGGGCGTCGCTTCTACGCGACAGGAATCAATTTTCGGGCCGCGCGATTGGCAAGGATCCGGACAGCTGCTGTGTGGACCATGGTCTTCGCAGCCTCCGGTGCCCTGGCCGGGGTTGCCGGCATTTTCATTGCATCCTTCGGCTCGGGCTGGTCGCAAACCATCGGGGAACCCTATCTGTTCTCTGGCCTGGCCGCGGTCCTCGTCGGCGGCTCGATCTTCGGCTCGATTCGCGGCAGCTACACCCGGACGCTGCTGGGTGCACTCATTCTCTCCCTTTTGTCCACAATCATCGTGAGCAATGGCCTGACCGAAGCCCAGAGCCGCATCGTCTTCGGCGTGATCATCCTTGCCGTGGTCTCGCTCTACGGTCGTGGACGCCACGTCCGCGACAGGTTCTGAGGCCGGGTCCGGTTTCCGCTACTTTCGGCGTTCCATTGCGACGCGCGGTCAAGATATAAAACGAGCCGAATCGACTACCTATTTTGGATGAAGCATTTCATCCTGGTCCAACTGAAAACCAAGGAGAATAAATGTCCACCGAGACAGCAACCGTCGCCAAAGTGCTTTCCAGCCCCTGGAAAATCGACGGCCTGACAATCAAGAACCGCTATGTGCTTAGCCCCATGGCCGTCCTCCAGCCTACGAGGGACGGCCATCCCAGCGATCAGACAATCGCGTTCCTCACCACGCGGGCACGCGGTGGCGCAGGGCTGCTGATCATCGGTGGCGGCGTAGCCACCGAGCGCGGGAGCCAGGAGGCACCGTTCCAGCCCCTGATGCGCTTCGACCGCGACGAATTCATTCCGGGCCTGCGGCGCATGGTCGATGCCGTGCACGAGCACGATGTACCCATCTTCGCCCAGATCTTCCCCAGTTTCGGCGCCATGGGCGTGCCGGGCGAGGGCCGGCCCACGCGGGCCGCGAGCCCGAAGCCCGTCCGCATGGCCGCACCCCGTCTGCCGCACGGCTTCTACATTCCCGGAGGCCGGACGAACCCGACGCCCCAGGAGATCACCACGGAAGAAATCCACGAGGTCCAGGAACAGGCCGTCGCCGCGGTGCGGCGCGCCAAAGCGGCCGGCTTCGACGGCATCGAACTGGGTGCGCACATGCGCTACCTCTATTCCTCCTTCCTCTCACCGCGCACCAACTGGAGAACTGACGAATACGGAGGCAGTGCCGAAAACCGCGCCCGCATCCTGGCTGACACAGTTCGGGCGATCCGGGCTGAAGTCGGCCCCGACTATCCCGTGGGCCTCAGAATGAGCACCAACGACCACCTTCCCGATGGTCAGGGACCCGAAGGGTTCGCGGAAGTCGCAGCGATCATTGAGAAGGAAGGGGTTGGCTATATCGCCCTGAGCGATGCGAACTACGAGTCGATGGACAATAACGTCACCTCCTTTTCGGGCGCAATCCTGCAGCACGGAGAGCCGCAGGCATTCCGCGCCGCCATGCCCGAGGTCCCGTTGCTCCTCAGCAGCACCTACGACCCGCAACAGTGCGCAGACGCCATCACCGCCGGGTTCGCGGACGGAATCATGCTGGCCCGGCAGATGCTGGCCGATCCGGAATTCCCCAACAAGGTTCTCCAAGGACGACAGGATGAGATTGTGTGGTGCGACCACGACAACTCATGCCTGCGCCGCCTGATCTTCAACGTGCCGGTCCGGTGCCACAAGAACCCGGCCATGGGACGCGAAGCGGTCCTCGCGGGGGCCACGGAACCCGTCTGGGTAAAGCTTCAGCGTCCGATCCAGGGC
>NZ_CAKKMM010000932.1:0-2032 GCF_918698205.1 Microbacterium sp. Bi128
GAGGAGCACTGTCTCCGGGGCCGGCGCGGGCGATCCCGGCGGCCGGCACCCATGGCAGACCATGCCGCCGAGCGGCGCGGAAAAGGCGGTGTGCGGCCCGGGCGCACCGCACCGGGCGCAGTCGGTGAAGCTGGGCGCCCAGCCGCCGGTCGCGAGGGCGCGGAGCAGGTAGGAATCCAGGATGAGTTCGGGTGCGTGGTCGCCCCGACTCAGGGAGGCGAGGGCCCCCACCAGCAGGTTGTACTGGGCGGTGCCGGCTTCGCCGTCGACGTCGGTGAGCTTCTCCGCCGTCTCGGTCATGGCGGCCGCCACCGTGTACCGGCCATAGTCCGCGGCGATGTTCCCGCCGTAGGCGCCCTTGGCCACGGCCTGCGTGACGACGTCCAGGGTGCGCCCGGAAATCAGCTGGAGATCGGCCACCATGAACGGTTCCAGCCTGGCGCCGAACCGGCTGCTGGTGCGCCGGACCCCCTTGGCCACCGCCCGCACCTGGCCGTGGTGCTTGGTCAGCAGGGTGATGATCCGGTCGGCCTCGCCCAGCTTGTGGGTGCGCAGCACGACGGCGTCATCACGGTAGGCACGCGCTGCAAAGGATTGTTGGACCACAGTTAATCTTCGCACTGTCTTTACGGAATCACGGCATGGGCAGCGCCGCCGAGGCAGAACGGTAAAAGACTGAGGTAAAAGACTGAGGCAAAATACTGCGCCGCCGGAGTGTTCCGGCGGCGCAGTCATACATTGGTTCGCCAGTGCCTGCCCGTCCGGGGACGGATCAGGCGCGGACGGATCAGGCAGGGACGAATCGAGCAGCGACGGATCAGGCGCGGGCGTCCCGGATGGCGCGGTTCACGGCCGAGATGACGGCCTTGAGGGCTGATGTGCTCGTGTTGGCATCGATCCCCACGCCCCAGAGCACGCGCTCCCCCACGGCGCATTCGACATACGCGGCGGCCAGGGCGCTGCCGCCCTCGGAGAGTGCGTGTTCGCTGTAGTCCAGGACCCGGACGTCCACGCCGTCCTCGCGCAGGATGCTCAGCAGGGCCGCGATGGGGCCGTTCCCGGTCCCGGTCCGGCGGACCTGGGTCCCGTCGATCTTCAGGGCGGCGGTCAGGGTCATGTCGCCGTCTTCGTCCGTCTCGGTGCTGATCGAACCGAGGGCGTAGCGGCCCCACTGCGTGTCGGCAGAGCCCGAGGGCAGGTATTCGTCCTGGAAAACCTGCCACAGCTGGGGTCCGCTCACTTCTCCGCCGACCGTGTCGGTCCGTTTTTGGATGACGCCGGAGAACTCGATCTGGGCGCGGCGCGGCAGGTCCAGGCTGTGCTCGTTCTTGAGCAGGTAGGCGACGCCGCCCTTGCCGGACTGCGAGTTGACCCGGATGACCGCCTCGTAGCTCCGGCCGAGGTCCTTCGGGTCCACCGGCAGGTACGGGACCTGCCACGTGTAGTCGGCCACGTCCTTGCCCGCCGCGGCCGCGTCCTTTTCGAGGGCCTCCAGGCCCTTCTTGATTGCGTCCTGGTGCGAGCCGGAGAATGCCGTGAAGACGAGGTCTCCGCCGTACGGGGACCGCTCGGCCACCGGCAGCTGGTTGCAGTACTCCACCGTGCTGCGGCTTTCGTCGATGTCGGAGAAGGCGATCATCGGGTCGATGCCCTGGACGAACATGTTCAGGCCCAGGGTCACCAGGTCCACGTTGCCGGTCCGCTCGCCGTTGCCGAAGAGGCAGCCCTCGATCCGGTCTGCCCCGGCCAGGTAGCCCAGCTCGGCGGCGGCAACGCCGGTGCCGCGGTCGTTGTGCGGGTGCAGGGACAGGATGATGCCTTCGCGCGGGTGCAGGTTCCGGCTCATCCACTCGATGGAGTCGGCGTAGACATTGGGGGTGGCCATTTCCACCGTGGCAGGCAGGTTGATGATGACCTGACGGTCCGCCGAGGCCTCGAAGACGTCGGCGATCGCGTTGCAGACCCGGATGGCGTACTCCAGCTCGGTGCCGGTGAAGGACTCGGGCGAGTATTCGTAGGTGATGTGCGTATC
>NZ_CAKKMM010000933.1:0-2029 GCF_918698205.1 Microbacterium sp. Bi128
GACGGCTTGCTTCCCGCCGTCGTCCACGATGAACGACAGGTGGGTATGCGTGTGCCCCGGCGTGGCGACCGCCTTGACCGTAAGCGAGCCCACGCGGACCGTTTGGCCGTCCGTGATGGGAGTGCGCTCGAACCCGACGGCGTCCGCGGCGTTGACGAGATAGCTGGCGCCGTGGGCGCGGGCCAGGATCAGCCCGCCGGTGATGTAGTCATTGTGCATGTGCGTTTCGGCCACGTGCGTGATGGCTACCCCGGCGTCACGGGCGGCCGCCTCGATGCGGTCCGTGTCGCGCTGCGGGTCGATCGCCAGCGCCACCGAGCCGTCGTGGACCAGGTAGCTGCGGTCCCCGAGCTGCGGGGTCTCGATGACGATGACTTCCATGGTCCCTCCGGTGCGGTCAGCCCTTGAAGGTCAGCCCCGGTTGACGGGGTGTCCCTCGTCCTGCCACTTCATGATCCCGCCGGTTACGTTGACGGCGTCGTATCCCTGGTCCTCCAGGTAGGTGGCGGCCTGGGCACTGCGGCCCCCGGCGGCGCACATGACGTAGACGGTGCCGCTGGCCGGGACCTCGGCGAGGGACTGGACGAACCGTGAGAGCGGGATGCTCCGGGCGCCGGGAACGCGGACGGCGACGTATTCGTCCTCCTCGCGGACATCGACGATTTCGGTGGCATCGCCCAGGGCGGCCAGGTCCTTGACGGAAATGCTCTTCATGCCTGTTCCTTTCGCGGGCGCCAGACGGCCCGGCGCGCGTATTCCAGCTCAATCATGATACCCCTTGGGGTATCATTGACCCTCCGGACGGCCCCTCCCGCCACACCCCTAAATATAGCCCGTCGGCCTGGCCTGCCAACCTAGCCTGCGGGGCGGTCCTGCTGGTAGACGTCCGGGATGCCGTCGTGGTCCGAGTCGACCTGTTCCGCCTCCTCCGCACGCCGGTACTGGTGGTTGCGTGTCCGGAGCACCGTGGTGGCAAGGAGCGCGGCGAGCAGTGAGGCCGCGAGGATCCCTACCTTCGCGTGGTCTTCATGCGCAGTGCCCTGGCCGAAGCTCAACTCGGCAAGCAGCAGCGAGACCGTGAAACCGATGCCGGCGAGGATGGCGAGGCCGAAGACGTCAATCCACTTGAAGGACCCGTCCAGGCGGGCCCGCGTGACTTTGGTGATGAGCCATGTGGTGCCGAGGATCCCCGCCGGCTTTCCGGCAACCAGCGCCACGATGATGCCCACCGCTACGGGGTCCGTCAGGGCGGCACCGAGGCCCTGCCAGCCGCCTATGGCCACCCCGGCGGAAAAGAACGCGAAGACCGGGACGGCGATCCCGGCCGAAATGGGGCGGAACCGGTGTTCGAAAATCTCCGCCAGGCCCGGGCCGGCTTCAGGGCCGCCGCTGGCCTTCGAACGTTTGACGGGAATGGCAAATCCGAGCAGGACCCCGGCCACGGTGGCGTGGATGCCTGATGCGTGCACGAGGGCCCACGTCGCGAAGCCGAGCGGCAGCAGGATCACCCAGGCTGCGGCTGCGTGCGTGCCGAAGAACCGCCGGTATTTGTGCGCCAGGAACGTGTAGAGGCCCAGCGGGAGCAGGGCCAGCAGGAACGGCTCGGGGTGGAGATCGCTGGTGTAGAAGATCGCGATGATGGCGATGGCCAGGAGGTCGTCGACGACGGCGAGGGTCAGCAGGAAGATCCGCAGCGCACTGGGCAGGTGGGAACCGATGAGCGCCAGCACCGCGACGGCGAAGGCGATGTCGGTGGCGGTGGGAATGGCCCAGCCGTGCAGCGTTTCGGGACCGGAGAGGTTGATGGCCGCGTAGATGAGTGCCGGAACGGCCACACCGCCAACGGCGGCGGCCACCGGAACCACGGATTTGCTCGGCTCGCGCAGGTCGCCGGCGACGAACTCGCGCTTGAGTTCGAGCCCCACCAGGAAGAAGAAGATGGCCAGCAGTCCGTCGGCGGCCCAGGCGCCCAGGCTCAGGTCCAGATGCCAGGGCGCGTAGCCGATGGTGAAGTCGCGCAGTGCGAAGT
>NZ_CAKKMM010000934.1:0-2029 GCF_918698205.1 Microbacterium sp. Bi128
GCCCTGCGCCGCCTGAAAGCGTTCTCCTGGGTCGCCTTTCCGATTGCAGTACTTGCGATCTCGCTGTGGCTGGCACAGCCGCTGCTCCGCGAACTTCTGGCCGGGCCTGCAGCCTCTGCGTGGAAAGGACCCACGGTATTTGTCCTTACCGAGTTGGCCTGCGGGGTCCTGCTTGCAATGGGGGTCTCTGCGTGGCTGGACCTCCGGGCCAGCGGCTTCTTCCTCATGGCCCGCGAACTGAGCCGGTTCACAGTGTTGCAGGGAAGACGGGACGAGGCCTTCCTCAAGGCTTTGCGTGCCCTCCGCCCGGGACTGTTTCAACGGTCAGGGACCGCTGGCCTGCCTCGGTTCTTCTCCCTCTGCTTCAGCAGCGACGGTGCGCTGCTGATCGGCGGAGGGGCCTCGCCAGGTGTCGTTGCTGTTTTTCCGTGGCAGAGCGTCCAGGAAATTGTCCCCGAACCGCCAGTCAGGGGGCGGAAACGGTTATTCGAACCGGGGCAGCGCGTGGTCCTCAGCGTGCGCCACGAAGGAGCAGACATCCAACTGGCCTTCCCGCTGGAACGGGCAAAGGTAGCCTGGACTTCGCGAACTTTCCTCGAAGCGAAACCACTGGAAGCGACTTTGGCTTCGGTCCAGGGTCTGCAAACGGCGAGCTTGGCAGGTCCGGAATTTCAAATGTCGGCGGACTGGCAGCAGCCCCAAGCGTCCGCCAGCGCTACGTATCTCCGAAGCAGGAAAGGACAAATTGCACGCGGGATCCTAGCAGTGGCTTTATTTAGCGCGAACGGCCCGTTCATCCTCAACATATTCCTGCGCTAACGGCCCTCCCCGGACTACGGCCGCGAAAGGTGATCGAACGGCCGGGCTACTCGGCGACGAGCTCCAGGGCCAGTTCGGTTCGGACCACTTGGGCCAGCCGCTCCGCGACGCCCTGGGCGGTCTCCTGGTCTGCGGCCTCCACCATCACGCGCACCACCGGCTCGGTGCCCGAGGGGCGGAGCAGGACGCGGCCGGTGTCGCCGAGTTCGGATTCTGCCGCGGATACTGCCTGCGCCACCACCGCATCGCCCTTGACCCGGGTACGGTCCACGCCCTTGACGTTGATGAGGACCTGGGGCAGCTTGGTCATCACCGTGGACAGTTCCTTGAGCGGGCGGCCGGTGAGGGCCACCTGGGCTGCAATCTGCAGGCCGGTCAGCACGCCGTCGCCGGTGGTGGCGTGGTCGGCAAAAATTACGTGCCCGGACTGCTCGCCGCCGAGGCTAAAGCCGCCGTTGCGCATCTCCTCGAGGACGTAGCGGTCCCCCACGCCGGTTTCGCGCAGGCTGATCCCGGCGTCGCGCAGGGCGAGCTTCAGGCCGAGGTTGCTCATGACGGTGGCCACAAGGACATCGTCCTTAAGCTTTCCGGCGTTCTTGAGTGCCACGGCCAGGATGGCCATGATCTGGTCGCCGTCCACCTCGTTGCCTTCGTGGTCCACGGCGAGGCAGCGGTCGGCGTCGCCGTCGTGCGCGATGCCGAGGTCCGCCCCGTGGTCCAGGACGGCGCGCTTGAGCGGGCCCAGGTGCGTGGAACCGACCCCTTCGTTGATGTTGAGCCCGTCCGGTTCGGCGCCAATGACGATCACGTTGGCCCCGGCGTCCTTGAACACCTGCGGGGAACAGCCGCTGGCCGCGCCGTGGGCGCAGTCGAGGACGACCTTCAGGCCGTCCAGGCGGTGCGGAAGCGTGCCCAGCAGGTGCACGATGTAGCGGTCCTCGGCGTCGGAGAAGCGCTGGATCCGTCCCACCTCACCGCCGACGGGCCGGGTGGGCTCCTTGCCGAGCTGCACTTCGATGGCGTCCTCGACGTCGTCGGGCAGCTTTTGGCCGCCGCGGGCGAAGAATTTGATGCCGTTGTCCGGCGCGGGGTTGTGCGAGGCGGAGATCATGACGCCGAAGTCGGCGTTGAGGTCCGCCACGAGGTAGGCGGCGGCCGGGGTGGGCTGCACGCCGGCGTCGTAGACGTCGATGCCCGAGCTGGAGAGCCC
>NZ_CAKKMM010000935.1:0-2028 GCF_918698205.1 Microbacterium sp. Bi128
CTGCAGACGGACCTGAAGAATGCCGGCGCGATCTGGACTGACGAGGAGGTCGTGGTGGACCAGGGCCTGGTGACCAGCCGCAGCCCACGTGACCTTCCGGCCTTCAACGCCAAACTCCTTGAGGAAATCGCCGAAGGCGAGCACGCAGGCCAGACGCCGTAGCCGCACTCCCGCCGCAGCGTCCGACGGCGGCACCGCCCGCAGTCGGACGCATTCGGCCGGCCGTTCACCTGCTTAGTCGCCGGCTGCCCGGTTCCGCGGCCGGACACCTACCCACGCTGTTGGTTTTGCGGCAGGATATGCCCTGTACCGTGCACCGTCGTCGTTGCCGCCCGGCCGGCGCCCCCAACAGCAAGGAGTTTCGGACATGACTACGCTCAATCCCTACCTCGGCTTCCGCGACAACGCGACAGACGCCATGACCTTCTACCAGTCGGTGTTCGGCGGGGAACTGACCATGAGTACCTTCGCCGAATACCACGCCAGCGAAGACCCGGCGGAGCAGGAGAAAATCATGCATGCCCAGCTCAGGACGGACGCCGGCATGGTGCTGATGGGCGCGGACACGCCCAACAGCATGGACTACACCCCGGGCAACAACTTTTCCGTGTCCCTGAGCGGATCCAACGAAGCTGAGCTCCGCGGCTACTTCGACAAGCTGGCCGATGGCGGCACAGTCGCCATGCCGCTGGAGAAGGCACCCTGGGGCGACGTCTTCGGCATGTGCAAGGACCGGTTTGGTGTGGACTGGCTGGTAAACGTAGGCTCCGAGCCCGCCTAAAACGGGCCCTCGGCCGCGCCGGCAGTAAGGGCTATCCTGAATGCAGCCAGGACAGTGCAAGCGCGAGTCCATCCCCTGGCCAAGGGAGCCATGCAATGACCGAGAAGCTGCACCTCAGCCCGGAAGATGACTTCCCGGAGGATCTCAGCAAGTTGCCGGACAAGGATCTTCAGGTCCTCGACAGCCAAGTCGAGCGCCAATTGGACTATGAGTACGGGGTGGAGGGCGAGCCGAATCCGGAGACGGAATTCCGGCACTATGACCTCGATGAGGAGTTCGAGGAGCGGGACAAACGGGACAACTGATCCGCCCGATCATCCTGAAGGGCCGGCCGCCCCGCACGGCGCCAGGGTTCTAGCCAGCAGGCTTACTAGACTGGGCTGACCACCCGGCGACGAAACGAGCACTTCATGACCCCGGCAGCTGCCACGCGGTCCCTCCTGTACCCGTGCTCCCCGCCGCGGTCGTTTACAGCATGACCGGTCCGGTCCGCTTGGAGATTTCAGCCGCGGGCCACGCCGGCCACGTCTTCGCCTCGCGCGAAATGGCCGGCGGGTCCGCGCCCGCCGTCGTGCTCATCCACGGAATCGGCGCGTCACACCGCTACCTGCGCCGGCTGCACCGGCTCCTGGCCGGGTCGATGGAGACCTACTCCATCGACCTGCCGGGATTCGGTGCCACCCCCAAGCCCGCGTACCAGCTGTCCATTGCCGACCACGCCCGTTACATCCTCGGCGCCATGGAACAGCTTGGCGTGGCGGAAATAGTGCTGGTGGGGCACTCAATGGGAACACAGATGGCTCTGGAAGCAGCCCTTCAGCAGCCGGAACAGATCTCGAATGTGGTGCTGATGGGTCCCGTGGTGGACCCCAGGCACGGATCCGTGGCACAGATGGGCCTGGCGCTGGGCTGTGACTGCCTGTTCTACGAGAGTCCCTCCTCGAACGCCTTGGTTTTCACCGACTACCTGCGTTGCGGACCGTCCTGGTACTTCAAGACCCTGCAGGTCATGATGGAGTACCCGATGGAACAGAAGATCGCCGGCGTCAGCGCACCGGTCCTCGTGGTGCGCGGCGCCAACGACCCCATCGCGGATGCAGACTGGTGCCGCCGGCTGGCCGGGCTCGCCAGCCGCGGGCGGCTGCTGGAAGTGCAGGGAACCGGGCATGTCGTCCAGCACAACCGGGCCCTCGAAGTGCGGGACGGCATTCTGGCGTTCACGGGCCTTGGCGCGGCGGCGGGCGAGC
>NZ_CAKKMM010000936.1:0-2027 GCF_918698205.1 Microbacterium sp. Bi128
CCCGCCGCCTACTTCGGCCGCTGGGCGGCCTCATCCGGCTCTGGTCGGCGATGCGCTCCTTTGCGGACCCCGGCGCCCGCTCGATATTGGGTCGCCAACCGCCGGGCTGCTTGAAAGAGACGCTCCCTCACGTTTCGCACGTTAAACGGAAGCGCTCCCCCACAAAAAGTGAGGGAGCGCTTAGCCGCTTACCGCGAAAGGTGAGGGACCGTTTGCCATCAACCCGCACAAGGTGAGGGAGCGTCAGAGACGGGACCGGAGTTTTGCTAAGGAGCGCATCGCCGACCGGAACCGAGTAAGGCCGCTAGCGGCCGCACGAGGTGCAGGGAGGTGTCTAAGCGACGGCAAAACTCCGGTTCCGTCCTACCCAGCCACGACTGCGGCGACGGCAAGACTACGGTTCCGGCGGAACCCAGCCACAACTCAGGTGACCGCGGAGCCCAACCCCCGACTCCGGCGACGGCGAAACCGGCCCCGAACGCAGGACTACTTAGCGGCGCGCTGGCGGGAGATCTCGTAGAGGGAGATACCGACGGCCATGGAGGCGTTGAGGGATTCCATGGCGGAGTCGATCGGGATGGAGACGATCTGGTCGCAGTTTTCGCGGACCAGGCGGCTCAGGCCCTTGCCCTCGGACCCGACGACAATGCACACCGGTTCGGTGGCCAGGGTGAGCTCGGGCAACGAAACGTCGCCGTCGCCGTCGAGCCCCAGGACGTAGATCCCCATGTTCTTGAACGCCTTGAGCGTGTTGTTCAGGTTGGCCGCGCGGGCGACCGGGACGCGGACGGCTGCACCGGCGCTGGTCTTCCAGGCCGAGGCGGTGACGCCCACGGAACGGCGCTCCGGGACGACGACGCCGTGGCCGCTGAAGGCCGAGACGGAGCGGATGATCGCGCCGAGGTTGCGGGGATCGGTGATGCCGTCGAGCGCCACGAAGAGCGGGGCGTTGGCCACGTGGCCCTTCTTCCAGGCCGCGAGGGTCTCTTCGGCGAGCTCGTACGCGTCCTGGTATTCGTACGGCGGGATCTGCAGCACGAGGCCCTGGTGGATGGCGTCGTCGGTCATCCGGTCGAGCTCGGGCTTGCCGGTTTCCATCAGCGGGATGCCGCGTTCGGCGGCCAGCTTCAGAGATTCCTTGACGCGGTCGTCCATTTCGATGCGGACGGCGACGTGCAGGGCCTTGGCCGGGATGCCGGCGCGCAGGGCTTCGACCACGGAGTTGCGGCCGGTGACGACCTCTTCGGTGGCGCGGCCCTTGGGACCGGAGCGTCCGGTGCGGGCGGCGGCGCTCGTGGTCCGGCTTCCGCTGGCGCGCTTGGCCTCGGAGCGTTCGGCGAGCTGCTTGTTCTTGAACGCCTTGTGGTAGGGGCGGTCCTCCGCCTTCGGCGTGGGGCCCTTGCCCTCAAGTGCCTTGCGGCCGTGACCGCCGGTTCCGACGGAGGGGCCCTTCTTCAATTTGACCGAGCGGCGACCGTTGTTGGCCATGAGTTTCACCCTTTAAATACGCGATTCGTTGACAAGTCTGACCTCCAGTCTACTGACTCGAGTAAAATCCACGATTTCGGGGTGGCCCGGAACGGACGACGGCGGCCCACTTCACCGGCCGCCGGCAACGGGCTTCAGCCGCGCTTGAGGCTCCAGCTCGCCCCGTCCGGGCCGTCCTCGACGACGACGCCGGCTGCGGCCAGGGTGTCCCGGATGGCGTCGGACGCTGCCCAGTCTTTGGCGGCCCGGGCGTGGGCGCGCGCCTCCAGCTGAGCCTCGACCAGGACGCCAAGGGCGGTGTTGGCTTGTTCGTCGGCCGCAGGCGTTGCGGTGGCGTTGAGGCCGAGGACGTCCAGCATGGCGGTGACGCTGGCCAGCGCCTGACCCGCGGCGTCGAGGTCGCCGTCGGTGAGAGCCGTGTTGCCGGCGCGGACGGTGTCGTGCAGGACAGCGAGGGCCTGCGGGACGTTGGGGTCATCGTCCCTAGCCACCCCAAAAGCTTCAGGGACAGAACCAGCGGCTGCCTCCGGTCCCGGGTC
>NZ_CAKKMM010000937.1:0-2023 GCF_918698205.1 Microbacterium sp. Bi128
ACCCGCATCCGCGGCCTGCTCGGTCGCGTGTCGATGTACCGCCTCGTCCTCGCGTCGCTGGGGCTCCTGACGGTCATCGCCCTCGCGCTGTCGTTCGCGGGTCTCGTGGGTCCGGACCCGCTCGAGATCGTCGTGAGCGCCACGGTGCTCGCGGCCGCGTGCGCGCTCGCCGACATCGCCGCGCAGAGCGTGCTCCGGATGCCGCGTCGCCTGGAGTCCTCGTTCATCACCGCCGCGATCCTGCTGTTCGTCGTGCGGCCGACACTGGAGCCCCTCGGCTTGGCCGGACTCGTGCTCGCGGGGGTCGTGGCATCCCTGTCGAAGTACCTTCTCGTGTGGCGCGGACGGCACATCTTCAACCCGGCGGCGACCGGCGCGACCGTGCTGACGATCGTGAGCGTGTGGGCGCCCGACCTCGGCGGATCGGCGTGGTGGGTGGGCACGCCGTGGCTGGCGGGGCCTGTCCTGGTCCTCGGGCTGCTGCTGCTCGCTCGCACCGACCGTCTCGCGATCGTCGCGGTGTTCTGGGTCGTCGCCGGGGCGGTGGCCTTCGTCCGCACGACGGTGCAGTTCCAGGCCGCGGGGTTCCCCGTCGACGTGCCGGCGGTACTGCTGCAGGTGGCGTTCTCGTCGCCGTTCCTCTTCCTCGGCGCCTTCATGCTGTCCGAGCCCCTGACGCTGCCGCCGCGCCGTCGTCAGCAGTTCCTCGTGGCGGTGGTGGTCGGTGTGCTCGCCGGCTGGCCGATCGCCCTCGGCGGGATCACCCTCGGTCAGGAGCGGGCGCTGCTGATCGGCAACCTCGTCGCGTTCCTGTTCTGCCTGCGCGCGGCCGTACGGCTGCGCGTGGAGGCGCGACGCGACCTCACCCCGACGGTGCGCGAGCTGACCTTCCGCGCCGCGCGGCCCTTCTCCTTCTCGCCGGGGCAGTACCTCGAGCTCGACGTCCCGCACCGGCGCGCCGATTCCCGCGGCACGCGCCGCGAGTTCTCGATCGCCTCGGCGCCCGAGGATCTGCCGACCGTGCGTATCGCGTTCAAGGACGGCTCGCGGTCGTCGTACAAGCGTGCCCTGGCCGAGGTCCCCGTCGGCGGGACGCTCGCCGTCACCGGCGTCTGGGGCGACTTCGTGCTGCCCGCGCGTCCGACCGCGCCCGTGCTGCTGGTCGCGGCCGGCATCGGGGTGACGCCGTTCGTCTCGCAGCTGCGGCACCTCGCCGCGACCGGTCAGGCTCGCGACGTCGTGCTCGTGTACGTCGTCTCGGAGGCGAGCGAGCTGGCGTTCCGCGACGACATCGCCGCGAGCGGCATCCCCGTGGTCGTGTTCTGCCGCGATGAGCCGCGGGATCTGCCCGCGGGGTGGGTGTGGGCCGGTCCCGACCGGGTGGATGCCGACGCGCTCATTCGCGCGGTTCCCGACATCGCGCGGCGCGCGGCCTACGTGTCCGGACCGCCGCGGCTGATCGCGTCGCTCGCTCCCGCGCTGTCGCGCGCGACGTCGCTCACGACCGACGCCTTCGCGGGTTACTGACGAAGGTTCCCGATCGGGGGCGTCTCTTTCATCGACGGCGATTCGCCCGAATAGCCGCCACGACGATCAGCTCGAGAACCCCCACAGCGCGTAGCCGATCAACACGACGCCCGTCAGTGCACCGAACGCACCCACGACGGCGACGGGGAACGGGCTCCGGAGCCGCCGAGCACGGTCGCCGGAACCTCTCGCGAACCACCGCGCCTCCGCTCTCGCGGCGGCTGCGTACACGGGTCCGCGATACCCCATGATCGCCACTCCGGCGACGAGGACGATGATTCCCGTGATCAGGCCGGGCACGGCGGGTGCGGGCGCTCTCTGCGCGGACACCGACGGCTCGGCCGTCCCCGGTTCCACCGATCCTTCCCGTGCATCGGTGGGGGAGGGTGATGCGGTGGGAACCCCCGGGGAGGGTGATGCGGTGGCGACCTCCGCGCCCTCCTCCACCTGCTCGACACCCTGAGGTGCGGGGGCGACGTCCTGCGACCCCTCGCCG
>NZ_CAKKMM010000938.1:0-2022 GCF_918698205.1 Microbacterium sp. Bi128
GGTAGGTGTGGCTGCTGTTGCGCGGCGGGCGGGGAAACCAGAGGGAATTGTTCTAGAGCCAAACATATTACGAATTCTGGGGGTGTCAACCCCAGCAAGCACGGAATTGGTACCCGGCTCTGGCGCTGTGGGTGGGTGAATGTTAAGTTGTTCGTAACAGCAATTTGGGCGACAAATCAAGCGATGAGGCCCTTGGGGGAAGGATCCCACCGTGATTGATCAGATGGTGACCGAACGCAATTGGCCGGAAAACCTCAGCTACGAAACCCATCCGCGCACTGCGTCGGAACCGCAAGACCTCCGGCTGGATTCGGATGAAAAATTCCGCAACGCCTTCCTGGACCGCGCGGTGGCCGGCCGCTGATAGTGTCACGATGATGCCTCCACGTACTCTTGCTTCCGCGGCGGCGAGGGAGCCGGATCCGTCCCGCCGCAACAATTTGTCGCTGCTGACCTCCCTCGTCCACCACCACGGCGTCCTCAGCCGTGCCCAACTGACCCGGCACACGGGACTGAACCGTTCCACCGTCGGGACGCTGATCGGACAGCTCGTTGCGTTGGGCCTGGTCTATGAAACGGCGCCCGCCGGCGAAGGGCACGTCGGCAGGCCGAGTCCGAACGTCCATCCGAGCCCGTCGGTCGCGGCGTTGGCAGTCAACCCAGAAATCGACGCCGTCACTATCGGCCTGGTCAGTCTCGGGGGGAAGGTGCAAAAGAAGATCCGCTTCGACACGGAACGGATACCGAGCGCCCGCGAAGCGGTGAATATCGCATCGGCCGTGATCGCCGGGATGCGCTCCGAGCTGGATGCGTCCTACCGGATCACGGGCATTGGCATGGCCGTGCCCGGCCTGGTCAACCGCGACGACGGCGTGGTCCGGCACGCTCCGCACCTGGGCTGGCGGAACGAGCCGGTCGCCCGAATGCTGAGCGAAGCCACCGGCTATCCGTGCCAGGCCGCGAACGACGCCTCCCTCGGCGCCGAAGCTGAGCTGATTTTCGGCGCCGGCGCCGGGCAGGGGAACCTGATCTACCTCAACGGCGGCGCCAGCGGCATCGGCGGCGGAATCATCTCCGACGGGCAATTGCTCAGGGGCGCCTCCGGCTACGCCGGGGAGATCGGCCATACCTTTGTCCGCTCCGAAGGAAAGCGCTGCCACTGCGGCGCCACCGGCTGCCTGGAAACCGAAGTCTCCCAGTCCCGCCTCCTCGAACTGGCCGGCCTAAGCCGCGGCGACACCGCCGACCTCGAAAAGGCGCTGGCAACCAGCAGCAGTGCTGAGGTGAACGACGAAGTGGCACGCCAGCTCATGTTCCTGGATATAGCCCTGCGCAATGCCGTGAACATTTTCAACCCCGAGGCAATCGTCCTGGACGGCTTCCTGGGAACGCTGTATGCACTCGCACCGGAGTCGGTGGACGGAGTGCTGCTATCCCAGGCAATGGACGGCCCCGCCGGCCAGGTCGAGATCTACCGTGCAGCGCTCGGTTCTGACCTGATGATGATCGGTGCCGCGGAGCTGGCGTTTACCCCGTTCCTGGCCGACCCCGCGGGCCTCGGCACAACCACCCGCACCGCGCCCGCGGCGGGCTAGGAACCCGACACTGGTTCAAAAGCCGGAGCAGCCGGTACGGCGTTGCGCGCGGATCGACCCCTCAGGCCAACTATCTGCCATACAAATAGGTGGCATCAGTAAACGCCTCTTCACCGAATACCTCTCTTGCCTCAGTCTGGTTACTAGACCTGCAGCGACCCCACTCAAGGCAATCAGTACTTAGAAGGAATTCAACGTGGAAACTCCCCTCTCCCATCTTGCCCACCTCGAAATCACCACTCCCGACGTCGAAGCCTCGGCACGGTTCTACGAGGAAAAGTTCGGCATGCGCATCGTCGACCGGGTGGACGGCAACGTCTACCTGCGCTGCTGGGGTGACTACTACCGCTACAGCCTGGTCCTCACCGAAGGTCCGGAAGCTTCCCTGGGCCGGATGGCCTGGCGCGCCAACTCCCAGACCGCCCTG
>NZ_CAKKMM010000939.1:0-2020 GCF_918698205.1 Microbacterium sp. Bi128
CGGAACCCTGGCGATCGACATTCCGGCCATCGTGGCCAACCACCGCGACCTCGAGGGTTTGGCGGAGTTCTACGGCATCCCGTTCCACCACATCCCGGTCACCCCGGACACCAAGGTCCAGGCCGAGGACGCCCTCCGGGTCCTGATGAAGGAACACGACATCGAGCTCACCGTCCTGGCCCGGTACATGCAGATCATCTCGGACGAGCTCTGCACCGAACTGACGGGCAAGGCCATCAACATCCACCACTCGTTCCTGCCCTCCTTCAAGGGTGCCAAGCCCTACCACCAGGCGCATGCCCGCGGCGTGAAGCTCATCGGCGCCACGGCGCACTACGTCACGGCGGCCCTGGATGAGGGGCCCATCATCGAGCAGGAAGTCATCCGCGTGGACCACCGGCGCACCGCGGAGCAGTTCGTCCAGATGGGCCGCGACGTGGAGGGCCGGACCCTCGCCCAGGCCGTGCAGTGGCATGCCGAGCACCGCGTCCTGCTCGACGGCAACCGGACGGTTGTCTTTAACTAGAAGCGGTCATTAACTGGAGCTATGGAATCCTCCCGCAGGGACCGGCTCGAATCGTTTGTGGCGCTGTTGAAGAACGAGGGCCGGCACGGCGTGCTGGGCCTGGATTGCGGCCCGGGCGCCGACGGGCTGCACTTTGTGCAGTCCGGCATCCATTTCACCGGTGTCGACCAGTCCGAGGAGAACATCCACATCGCCCGATCCCACGGGCTGGAAGCCTCCGTGGCCGGACCGGTCTCCCTGCCGTTCGCCGATGCCGCGTTTGCCTCAGTGTGGGCGGTGGACGCCCTGGCGGGCCTGCCTGCGGAACAGTGGGACGACGTCGTCCGCGAACTCGGGCGGGTGGCGGAACCGGGCGCGCCGATCGCCGTCGTACTCCCCGCACCCGAACCGCGCAGCTCAGGCGACCCGCACACCTCGGCCGACCCGCGCGGCGAGAGCGAGTGGCGTGGCGAGAGCGAGTGGGGCGGCGAGGGCTTCACGGTGCTCCGCTCCCCCGCCTGACACTCCTTTTCCCGTTGAGCTATCACTTGTGGTGGTTAAACCGCGCCCATGGCAACCAGAACTGATAGCTCAACGGGGATTGGGCGTGTCCTAGGCTGGAGGCATGGCTCCCCTCTACGCATTCGCCGGTACCACTCCGGCCGTCCATGACTCCGCCTTCGTCGCGCCCACGGCGTCCGTGATCGGCAACGCCACCCTGGCCGAGAACTCGAGCGCCTTCTACGGTGTCAGCGTCCGCGCCGATACCGCCGCCATCACCGTCGGCGCCGGCAGCAACCTGCAGGACAACGTGGTGCTGCACGCCGACCCCGGCTTCCCCTGCACCGTCGGTGCGCGGGTCAGCGTCGGCCACAGCGCCGTGGTCCACGGCTGCACCGTTGAGGACGACTGCCTGATCGGCATGAGCGCCACCATCCTCAACGGGGCCGTGATCGGCGCCGGGTCCCTCATCGCCGCCGGTGCCGTGGTGCTCGAGGGCACCGTCATCCCGCCCCGCTCGCTGGTGGCCGGCGTTCCGGCCAAGGTCCGGCGCGAGCTCAGCGACGAGGAGTTCGCCGGTGTCCAGCACAACGCCGCCCACTATCAGGAACTGGCACGCGCGCACCGCGAACTTCACAGCGCCTGAGGAAACCGGCGCCGGGGCCGGCGCCGCTCAGTCCAGGGCTATCGGCCCGAGCTCGGAGAGCAGCTCGCCCGGTCCGGGATTCCCGGCGGGGGTGGAGCCACCGAGGTGGTTGACCACGCCCCAGACGGCGTTGAGCCCTGTGGTGACGGCTCCCTCGGCCCAGCCGGCGGTGAAGGAGACGTCGTCGCCGGCGAGGAAGATCCCGCGCTGTTCGGCCGGCAGCCCGTCCTGTTTGAAGTGCGTGAAGAGCCGTTGCTGGTAGCGGTAGTGTCCCGGCAGGTTGGCTTTGAAGGCGCCCATGAAGTTGGGGTCGGCCTCCCAGGAGACCGTGATCGGCTGGCCCACGATGTGGCTGGCGATGTCCACCC
>NZ_CAKKMM010000940.1:0-2019 GCF_918698205.1 Microbacterium sp. Bi128
CGGACCATGACCCAAGATTTCATAGGACTTCCAAGCTTTGCTCTTCTTTTGCCTCCGCACTGTTGGTAGCGTCACACCATGCTTGCTTACACAGCCGGGGACACTGACGTCCCGCTGCTCGAGGAAACCATTGGCGCGAACTTCGAACGGATCGCGGCGCGGTTCCCGTACCACGACGCCCTGATCGAGGCGGCTGCGGTACCCGGCGAAGAGGCCCGGCGGTGGAGCTACACCAAGTTGAACGACGACGTCGACCGCCTGGCACGTGCGCTCCTCGCCCTGGGCGTCGCGAAGGGCGAACGGATCGGCATCTGGAGCCCCAACTGCGCCGAGTGGACCATCCTGCAGTACGCCACCGCGAAGGTCGGGGCGATCCTGGTCAACGTCAACCCCGCCTACCGCAGCCATGAGCTCGAGTTTGTGGTCACCCAGAACGGCATGCGCATGCTGGTCACCGCGCCGTCTGACAGGAACAGCGACTACACAGCGATGGCGCGGCAGGCCCTGGCGGCGTGCCCGGATCTGCGCGAGCTGGTCTTCCTCCCGGGCACCGGCCTGGACGGGCTGACCGCCGGCGAACCCGGCACTGACGCGGAGCGCACCTATGCCGAGCTGCTCAAGCGGGCCGACGACGTCGGGCACTCCGAGCTGAAAGCGCGCATGGCGGCACTGGACGCGCAGGACCCCGTCAATCTGCAGTACACCTCCGGCACCACGGGGTTCCCGAAGGGCGCCACGCTGACGCACCACAACATCCTTAATAACGGTTTTTCGATCGGCGAACAGCTGGGCTACACGGAACACGACCGCGTGGTGATCCCGGTGCCCTTCTATCACTGCTTCGGCATGGTGATCGGGAACCTCGCGGCGCTCAGCCACGGGGCCGCCACCATCATCCCCGGCCGGTCATTCTCGCCGGCCGCGGCGCTGGAAGCTGTGCAGGACTTCGGCGGAACCTCGCTGTACGGCGTGCCGACCATGTTCATCGCCGAGCTCGCCCTGCCGGACTTCGCCTCCTACGACCTCTCGACACTGCGCACGGGCGTCATGGCCGGCTCGCTGTGTCCCATCGAGGTGATGAACCGGGTCATCACGGAAATGAACATGAAAGACGTCGCCATTTGCTACGGCATGACGGAGACCTCGCCGGTGTCCACGATGACCCGGAGCGTGGACACCATGGCCCAGCGCACCGAGACTGTGGGCCGGACCATGCCGAACCTGGAGAGCCGGATCGTGGACCCGGTCACGGGAGAGGTGGTGGAGCGCGGCGGGATCGGCGAACTCTGCACGCGCGGCTACGCGGTGATGCGCGGGTACTGGAACCAGCCTGACAAGACCGCCGAGGCGATCGACGCCGACGCCTGGATGCACACCGGAGACCTCGCCCGGATGGACGCGGACGGGTACATCGTGATCGAGGGCCGGATCAAGGACATGGTGATCCGCGGCGGCGAGAACGTCTATCCGCGCGAAATCGAGGAATTCCTCTACACCCACCCGGACAGCCAGGACGTGCAGGTGTTCGGTGACCCGGACGAAAAGTACGGCCCGGCTGGGCCTCCAGAGCGGCGGCTGACGGCAACGCGGGGTCACTTAAGGCCAATCCCGAGGCGCCGGACGGGCCGTAAGTGACCCCGCGTTGCGGGGATTGCGGAGGGCCTGTGGATAACCTCAGCGCCGAGGCTGATCCGCGGTCACAATGGTGCGCATGGTCCGCATTGTGCCGCTTCCCGAAAGCCTCACCCTCACACCGTTCACCGTCTATGAGTCGCGCGCGCTGGGTATTCCGCCCAAACGTCTACGGGCGCACGATTTGTCCGACGGCGGCCGCCTTATCTATCTGCCGGCCGGCCGGCAGCTTGAGATCGTCGAACGGGCCAGGGTCCTCGCCGCTGCTACCCCGGGTGCCTGGGCGTCCCATGAAACCGCGGCCGTGCTGACCAGGCTCGGGCTGCCGCCATGGTTGGGCGAATGCCCCACCATCCACCTCAGCAAACCCCATGAACTGCCCAGAGT
>NZ_CAKKMM010000941.1:0-2014 GCF_918698205.1 Microbacterium sp. Bi128
CCTTCCATGAAGGCACACGGCCCGTAGTCGATCGTTTCGCCCGAAATCGTCATGTTGTCGGTGTTCATGACCCCGTGAACGAATCCGACGAGCATCCACTGGGCCACCAGCGAAGCCTGGGCGGATATGACCCCTTGGAAGAGTGCGAGATATCGGTTCCCGGCCTCCGCGGCGGCGGGGTGGTGACGGGTCAGGGCGTAGTCGGCGAGGCGGCGAAGGAGGCCGATGTCGCCCGTGGACCGGGCGTACTGGAAGCTGCCCACGCGCAGGTGGCTGCTGGCTATCCGGGTCAGAATGGCGCCGGGCAGGAGCGTCTCGCGCTGCACCGAACGTCCCGTCGCGACGACGGCGAGGGAACGGGTCGTGGGGATGTGCAGCGCGTGCATCGACTCGCTCACGATGTATTCGCGCAGCATGGGACCGACCACCGCCTGGCCGTCCCCGTTGCGGGCAAACGGCGTGCGTCCTGATCCCTTGAGGTGGACGTCGCGGAGCTGCCCGTCCGCGTGCCCGATCTCGCCCAGCAGGAGTGCGCGCCCGTCGCCGAGGCGGGGCGCGTACCAGCCAAACTGGTGGCCGGCGTAGGCCTGCGCCACCGGACTGGCATGGGCGGGGACGGCGTTGCCGGTCAACAGACGCAGACCCTCCGGACTCCGGAGGAAGGCCGGATCGAGGCCCAGCTCAGCGCCGAGGTGCTCGTTAAGCACCAAAAGGTGCGGCTCGGGCGCCTCCTCCGCGCGCCAGGGAATGGCCATCTCCTGGAACTCCCGGGCGAAGCGGCCATCAAATGTGACGGTTGAATGCGCTGTGCCACTCATCTTTCAAGGATACCGGCCACAGCGGCAGCAATGCCGCTGGTCGCGGCGGAGCAGAATCGGGCCGGTGCCATGACGTGGCGCGGAGCTGGTGGCAGGATGGGCGCATGGAACTGCACATCACGGGCGACGCCGCCGCCGACCAACTGCTCAGCAATGACGCGTTCGCACTCCTCGTTGGCATGCTGCTTGACCAGCAGGTGACCATGGAGTCTGCGTTTGCCGGACCCGAAAAGATCCGGACGCGCATCGGGTCCATGACCCCTGCCGCAATCGCCGAATACGACCCGGCCGGCTTCGTTGAGATCTTCAAGGAGCGTCCATCCATCCACCGCTTCCCCAGCTCCATGGCCGGCCGCGTCCAGGACCTCGCTGCGACCGTCCAAGGCGATTGGAATGGGGACGCAACTGCCATCTGGAACCAGGACGACCCGGACGGTGAGGAAGTGCTGCGCAGGTTGAAGGGCTTGCCCGGCTTCGGAGAGCAAAAGGCCAGGATCTTCCTTGCACTGCTCGGCAAGCAGTGCGGCCTGCAGGCGCCAGGCTGGCGTGAGGCCGCCGGCCCCTATGGCCAGGAGAACGCATTTCTTTCTGTCGCCGACATCGTGGACCCCGAGTCGCTGAAAAGAGTGCGCGCCAGCAAGCAGGCCGCCAAGGCCGCCATCAAAGCCGCGAAGGCATCCGAGCGCTGATACGGAGGGCCTGGATCAGAGGCTTCCAACGGGCTCATTGATCCGTTGCGCCGGCCGGCCCGCTTGAATCGATGCCTTCCCGGGCGGCCGGAGGCCACTGCGCTCTGTCATGGTGCAGTGGCCCTGACTAGACTTGAATTGCGCCGGATTAGACGCATGGATTCGTCTCTGGAGGGCAGGATCATGACAGACCGCAGCGACTCCGAATTGCCCGCGGACCAGGCGCCCGCGGACGTGAAACCAGAAGATAAGGAGCTCCGGGGCCGGTACGTCGAAGGAGCGTACGGTAAGGCTGGCGTGCAGAGAGGCCGGCACGCCGAGGACGAGGAAGGCCAATACGTCCAAGGTGACTACGGTGCGGCCGGCAAGGAGGGCGGCCTGCCCGAACCCTTGGGAGACCGAGCCAAGGAATCCGGGCCCTACGTAGCAGCCGACTACGGCGGCGCTGGCACGGCCCCGGGACGCACGGCCGGGTCGGAAATCGGCCAGTACCCCGAAGGTGACTAC
>NZ_CAKKMM010000942.1:0-2014 GCF_918698205.1 Microbacterium sp. Bi128
ACTTAGACGCGCGGCTTCTCGCGCATCTCGAAGGTCTCGATGATGTCACCTTCGGTGATGTCGTTGAACGAGCCAAGACCGATACCACACTCGAAGTCCGTGCGGACCTCGGTTGCGTCGTCCTTGAAGCGCTTGAGCGTCTCAACGGTGAGGTTGTCACCGATGATCTTGCCGTCGCGGCTGATGCGGGCCTTGGCGTTGCGCCGGATAACACCGGAGCGGACGATCGAGCCTGCAATGTTGCCGAACTTGGAGGAACGGAACACTTCGCGGACCTCGGCGGTGCCAAGCTGGACCTCTTCGTACTCCGGCTTGAGCATGCCCTTGAGGGCTGCCTCGATGTCATCGATTGCTGCGTAGATGACGGAGTAGAAGCGCATGTCCACGCCTTCGCGGTCTGCCAGTTCGGCAACACGCTCGGCGGGCTTGACGTTGAAGCCGATGATGACGGCGCTGTCGACCGTTGCCAGGTTGACGTCGTTCTGCGTGATCGCACCGACACCGCGGTGGATGACGCGGAGCTGGACACCCTCGCCGACGTCGATCTTGAGCAGCGCGTCTTCGAGGGCTTCCACGGCACCGGACACGTCACCCTTGAGGATGAGGTTGAGGGTGTCGATCTTGCCATCGGCGACGGCCTGGTCGAAGTCTTCCAGGCTGATGCGCTTGCGGCGCTTGGCCAGGGCGGCGTTGCGGTCGGCAGCTTCACGCTTCTCGGCGATCTGGCGGGCGGTACGCTCGTCAGCGGTCACGAAGAAGGTGTCACCGGCGCGCGGGACGTTGGACAGACCCAGCACCTGCACGGGGCGGGACGGGCCGGCCTCGGTCAGGGCGCTGCCGTCGTCGTCGAACATCGCACGGACGCGGCCGTGGGCCGTGCCTGCCACGATGGTGTCGCCGACGTGCAGGGTACCGGACTGAACCAGGACGGTGGCCACGGAACCGCGGCCCTTGTCCAGGTTGGCTTCAATCGCGATACCGCGGGCGTCCTTGTTCGGGTTGGCGCGCATGTCCAGGGCAGCGTCTGCGGTGAGCAGAACGGCGCCGAGGAGCTCGTCGATGTTCAGGTTCTGGCGGGCAGAGACCTCCACGAACATGGTGTCGCCACCGTATTCTTCCGGAACCAGGCCGTACTCGGTCAGCTGGCCGCGGACCTTGTCCGGGTTGGCGCCTTCCTTGTCGATCTTGTTCACGGCCACGACGATCGGCACGTTGGCCGCCTGGGCGTGGTTGAGGGCTTCAACGGTCTGCGGCATGACGCCGTCGTCCGCTGCGACCACCAGGATGGCGATGTCGGTGACCTTCGCACCACGGGCACGCATGGCGGTGAACGCCTCGTGGCCCGGAGTATCGATGAAGGTGATCTTGCGATCGATGCCTTCGTGGGCGTGGGTGACCTGGTAGGCACCGATGTGCTGCGTGATACCGCCGTGCTCGCCCGCCATAACGTCGGACTTGCGGATGGCATCGAGCAGTCGGGTCTTACCGTGGTCAACGTGACCCATGACGGTGACAACCGGAGGACGTGCCTCGAGGTCTTCATCGCCTTCGGCTTCCAGTTCGGCGTCGAAGTCGATGTCGAAGGTGGAGAGCAGCTCGCGCTCCTCGTCCTCCGGGGACACAACCTGGAGCTTGTAGCCAAGCTCCTCGCCGAGCAGGGCGAAGGTCTCTTCATCCAGCGACTGCGTGGCCGTGGCCATTTCGCCGAGGTGGAAGAGGACCGTCACCAGTGCTGCCGGGTTTGCCTCGATCTTGTCGGCAAAGTCCGTGATGGACGAGCCACGGCGAAGCCGGACTACGGTGTTGCCGTCGCCGCGGGGTACGCTCACGCCACCCAGCGACGGAGCACTCATCTGCTCCAGTTCCTGACGCTTGGCACGCTTCGACTTGCGCTGCTTGCCACGGCCTGCGCCGCCCTTACCGAAGGCGCCCTGGGTGCCGCCGCGACCGCGACCGCCCTTACCAAAGCCACCACCGGCCGGAGCGCCGCCACCGGCACCGGGAGCACCGGTAC
>NZ_CAKKMM010000943.1:0-2012 GCF_918698205.1 Microbacterium sp. Bi128
TCACCTCGATCAGTCCGGCCTGCGGATCGGCCTCGAGCGTGTCCACCCGCGCGCACGGGATGTCGTTGTCGTGGAAGAGTTCGGCGAGGCGCTGCGCCGGGCCCGGGCCCTCGGTGACCACGACGATCCGCCACTGGTCCCGGACGCGGGAGCCGATGAAGTCCATCATTTCCGCCACGTCGCCCTGGTAGCCGCGGGGTTCCCGGGCGTGCAGGTTCAGCACGTCGACGTCGGGCAGCAGCTCCTCGTCGCTGGCCAGCGAGGTGATGGACCACCAGGAGACGCCGTGCTCGAGGGCGGCGGTGCGGGTTTCGGTCAGCGAACGGAAGCTGGCCGAGTGCAGCGCTTCGGACGCCGCAGAGGTCAGATCAAGAGGTGCGGTGCCGCCGTCGGACGCCGTGGACCAGGCGGCCTCGAGGAATTCCTCGTTCGTCGCAGCGAGGTCGTGGGCCCGGGTGCGGACCTTCTCCGGCTCGATCACCACCGCGATGGAACCCGCCGGGAGCTGGTCCAGGAACGGCACCATGGCGTCCACCAGCACGGGGGCCAGCGATTCCATGCCCTCGACGGCGATGCCGCCGGCGATTTTCTCCAGCATGTCCGCGGCGGCCGGGAGCTGGGACTTCAGGGTCGCGGCGCGGGACATGACGGAGGGTGTGATCAGGAGTTCGCGGCACGGCGGGGCATGGAGTTCGGTGGGATGGTGCAGGCCGGGCGCGGTCAGCGAGCGCTGGTCGGCGACGGCGAACCAGCGCATCTGCTCCACCTCGTCACCAAAGAACTCGACCCGGATGGGGTGGTCCTCGGTGGGCGGGAAGACGTCCAGCATGCCGCCGCGGACGGCGAATTCGCCGCGGCGGGTCACCATGTCCACCCGGGCGTAGGCGGCGTCGGCGAGGCTCTTGACGACACCGCTGAAGGGGGCGTCCTGGCCGACCGTCAGGGTCACCGGCACCAGTTCGCCGAGGCCGGCGACGATCGGCTGCACGACGGCGCGGACGGGGGCTACCACCACGCGCAGCGCACCGGCGGTGGATGATTCGGGGTGCGCGAGCCGCCGCAGCACAGACAGCCGCCGGCCCACGGTGTCCGAGCGCGGGGAGAGCCGCTCATGCGGCAGCGTCTCCCAGCTGGGGAACTCCGCGATCGTCTCGGCCGGCAGGAAGGCGCGCAGGGCCTCGGTCAGGTCCTCGGCCTCGCGGCCGGTCGCGGTGACGGCCAGGACCACGGGCACTCCCCGGCCAGCCCCTGCAGAGCCGGTTTCGTTTCCCGCCAGGGTCGCGAGTCCGTCCGCCATTTCCGCGAGCAGCGTGGACCGCATTCCGGCCGGGGCGCTGATCTGGTAATCCTCGCTGCGGGCTGCGAACCCGCGGGCGGCCTCGGCCTGGATCCGGGCGTAGTTCCGGTCTTCGGCGAGGACACGGCGCAAACCGGTGAGAGAGGGGCCGTTGAGGCTCATAGCTGTTGCTCCTGATGGGATCACGGGGTGCAGGCAACACGAATAGCCGAAATTCGCGAGAATCCCGGGCCCTCCAAGCCTACCGCGGAGCCTCGGGGCCCGCCGACGGGCCCGGCCGGCGGGACCTGCCCGGGGCGCCGCCGACGGGGCTAGGCTGGCTTCAGGAGCGGGCGGCCCATCCAACGCGGGCCGCGCACCGAATGGCTTGGTAGGCCACCCGCCAACTGCTGGCTGACAAGGAGTCACCATGAACGCCACAACCGCAACCCCCGAACCCGCTGGAACCCCTGCTCCAGCCCCGCAGGCAGCCACCGCGAAGGCCTCATCCCCTAAGACCGTGCTCGTCACCGGGGCCACCGGCTACATCGGCGGCCGGCTTGTCCCCCGGCTCCTGGAAGCCGGGCACAGGGTCAAAGTCGTGGTCCGCACCCCGGCCAAGATTGCCGGCGTGCCCTGGCTGGACGACGTCGAGGTGATCCACAGCAGCCTCGACGACGGGGACGCCCTGCAGGCGGCGCTCGACGGCGTCGACGTCCTGTACTACCTGGTCCAT
>NZ_CAKKMM010000944.1:0-2011 GCF_918698205.1 Microbacterium sp. Bi128
TCTCGATCGACCCGACCGAGAACGCCCAGACCCTCAAGCTGTTCCAGGACGGCAAGCTCGACGGCGCGTGGCTGCCCGAGCCCTGGGCCTCCCGCCTGGTGCTCCAGGCCGGCGCGAAGGTCCTGGTCGACGAGAAGGACCTGTGGGAGAAGGGCGAGTTCGTCACCACCGTCCTGATCGTCAACAAGACGTTCGCGGCCGAGCACCCTGCCACGGTGCAGGCGTTGCTGAAGGGCCATGTCGAATCCGTGGACTGGCTCAACGCGGCGCCCGCCGCCGAGAAAGCCACCGTCCTCAACGACGGACTCAAGGCCGCCGCAGGCAAGGCGTTGTCGGCCGACGTCATCGACCGGTCCCTGAAGAACATTCTCTTCACCACCGACCCGCTCGCTGGGACGTACAAGAAGCTGCTCCAGGACGGCGTCGACGCCGGCACCACGAAGCAGGCCGACATCAACGGCATCTTCGACCTCACGGCGCTCAACAGCGTTCTGAGCGAGAGTGCCGGCAAGAAGATCTCCGCCGAGGGGCTCGGCAAGGACTAGCGCCCGGGCCCCCAGCCATCCGCCACAACAGTAAGGACCAGACCATGCCAGTCGTACTGGAACACCTGGGCAAGCGCTTCGGCGCCGGCGCCCCGGTGCTGGACGACGTCAACGCCACCATCGGGCAGGGCGAGTTTGTCGCCCTTCTCGGTGCCTCCGGCTGCGGCAAGTCCACCCTGCTCAACATCATGGCGGGACTGGAGGCCCCGACGTCGGGCGCCCTGGAAGTGCCCAGCGACGGCGCCGCCTTCATGTTCCAGGACGCGGCACTGTTTCCCTGGCTGACCGCGCGGGAGAACATCGAGCTGGCCCTGAAGCTGCGCGGCGTCGGGAAAGCCGACCGCCGGGTCCGGGCGCGGGAGCTGCTGGACCTGGTGCACCTGGGCGGTGCGGGGGACAAACGGCCCCACGAGCTCTCCGGCGGGATGCGCCAGCGCGTCTCCCTGGCCCGGTCGCTGGCCCAGGACCGCCAGCTGCTGCTCATGGACGAGCCGTTCGCGGCCCTGGACGCGATTACGCGGGACCTGCTCCATGACGAGCTGGAACGGATCTGGAAGGAAACCGGCCGGACCATCGTCTTTGTCACCCACAACGTCCGCGAGGCCGTCCGGCTGGGCCAGCGCGTCCTGCTGCTCTCCTCCCGGCCCGGCCGCGTGGTGCGGGAATGGCACGTCAGCGAAGAGCACCGCACCGACGCCGGACTGGCCGGCCAGCTCACCGGCGAAATCACCGCCCGGCTACGCGAGGAGATCCGCCGCCATGCCAAGTAACCAGCTTCCCGTGGCGGAAGCGCCGGTGGAGACCCGCAAGGTCCACGCCGCCCTGACCCGTTCCTCCACCGGCAAGGAAGACCTCCGCGAGCTCGAAGCGGGCCTCGACTCCCTGCAGTCAGACTCCATCCGCAAGGTCCGCATCGACTGGAGCCGGATCCTGCTGCCGGTGGCCGCGCTCGCGGTGCTGATCACCCTCTGGCAGTTGTACGTCTCCCTCGGCTTCAAGCGGCGCGACGTCGTGCCCGGCCCCCTGGATGTCATCGGCCAGGTCGGAACCCTGTGGGGGGAGGGCAAGCTTCAAGAGGCCGTCTGGACCTCGCTGCAGCGCGGCGTCGTGGGCTTCCTGATCAGCGTGGTGATCGCGACGCCGGTGGGTCTCGTGCTGGCCCAGGTGGCACCGCTGCGGCGCGCTTTCGGGCCGCTGATCTCCGGGCTGCAGGTCCTGCCGTCGGTGGCCTGGGTGCCGGCCGCTATTCTCTGGTTTGGGATCACGGATGCCACCGTGTATTTCGTGGTGTTCATGGGTGCGATTCCCTCGATCATCAACGGCCTGATCTCCGGTGTGGACCAGATTCCGCCGCAGTACCGCAGCGTCGGAAAGGTCCTGGGTGCGTCCCGGCTCCAGCTGGCCTTGCAGATCATCCTGCCGGCGGCCCTGCCCGGGTACCTCGGCGGTCTCAAACAGGGCTGGGC
>NZ_CAKKMM010000945.1:0-2010 GCF_918698205.1 Microbacterium sp. Bi128
GGGCTCGGTGATCTTCAGCGAGCTCGACGGGCATGACGAGGCCGAAGCGGGTGCCGAGCACAGCGGATCGAAGCACTTCTGGTTCCACCGCACCGACTCGCTGGACTACGCCGTCGTCCTCGAGGGTGAAATCACGTTGCTGGTCGATGAGGGTGAGGCGACCATGCGCGCCGGCGATGTGGCCGTGCAACGCGCCACCAGCCACGCGTGGTCCAACCGTACCGACACCACGGCCCGGGTCCTTTTCGTACTGATCGGGACCGAGCCCCTCACTGCGGCCCAGATCGCCGAGCGGCGCAGGGAGGCTTCCCGGCCCTTGGAGAGCGCATGATCACCGACGCCCATGCCGCTGACGGCGAGATGATCTGGCAACCCGAACCAGAGGACAGCGCGGAGACCGGCGTCGGACGTTTCGCCGCCTTCCTGGACGGGCAGGACATCGACGTCGGTGCGGGCTACGACGAGCTCTGGCAGTGGTCGGTGGATGAGCCCGAGCAGTTCTGGGAACTCTTTGCCCGGTTTGCGGGAGTCGAGTTCGGCGGGACGCCAGGGCCCGTCTGCACCAACGACGCCATGCCGCACACGCGCTGGTTCCCGGGACGGACCCTCAATTACGCCCGGCACCTGCTGCAGGGCCACGAGGGCACCGCACTGATCGGCATTGCCGAGGACGGGACGCGCGAGGAGGTCACTTGGGACGCGCTGCGGCGCGAGGTGGCTTCCCTGGCCGCGCACCTTCGGACCCGCGGCGTGAGGCACGGGGACCGGGTCGTGGCGATCCTTCCGAATGTTGCCGAGGCCGTCGTCGGGCTGCTCGCCGCCGCCTCGATCGGTGCCGTGTGGTCCGTCTGCGCCCCGGAGTTCGGCCCGGGTGCGATCGTTTCGCGGTTCGCCCAGCTCGGTCCAAAGGTCGTCATCGCCGCCCCGGGCTACATGCTTGGCGGGAAGGACCGGGACCGCCGCGCGGAGCTGGGGGAGATCTTCGCCCAGCTCCCCACCCTCGAGTACGTGATCTGGGTGGGACGGCATACCTCCGTCCCGAGTGTCCCAACCAGGGCCCCGGCCGTGGACTGGGCACAGGCCGTGGCCGAATCGGCGGAGCTCGTCTTTGACGACGTCGAGTTCAGCCACCCCCTGTGGGTCCTATTCTCCTCCGGGACAACGGGCATTCCCAAGGGCATTGTGCATGGCCACGGCGGGGCGCTGCTTGAGGAAATGAAGATGCTCCTCATTCACTCCGACCTGGGGCCCGGGGACCGCTATCTCAATGTGGCCTCGACGAGCTGGGTGCTGTGGAATGCACTCGTCTCCGCACTGGGCGTGGGGGCGACGGCGGTACTCGTCGACGGAAACCCCACCTTCCCGTCCATCGACCGGGTGTGGCAGATTGCCGCTGCCGAGCAGGTCGCGGTCCTCGGTGTCGGTGCTGGATTTGTCCATGCCTGCGCGAAGGCCGCACTGCTACCGATGCGCGACCACGACCTGGGTGCCCTGAAATCCCTTCAGGTCACTGGATCGCCGCTTTCGGCCGACGGTTATCGCTGGGTTTACGGCAATGTGGGTGACATCTGGTTGAGTTCGATGAGTGGTGGCACCGACATCGCCTCCATCTTCGTGGGAGGATCTCCGACACTGCCGGTCCATGTCGGTTACATCCAGGCTCCGGCCCTCGGAGTGCGCGTGGAGTCGTGGGATGAAGCCGGCAATCCCACCCGGGGAAAGGGCGAACTGGTGGTGACCAAGGCAATGCCCTCGATGCCGCTGAGTTTCTGGGGAGACGACGGCAGCCGGTACCACGAGAGCTACTTCGCGATGTATCCGGGGGTGTGGCGGCACGGGGACTACATCGAGTTCACGCACCGGGGCATCCTCATCCACGGCCGTTCCGACTCGACCCTCAACCGCAACGGGCTGCGGCTCGGTTCGGCAGACATCTACACGGTGGTCGAATCGCTGCCGGAAGTCGCCGAGGCGCTGGTGGTCGGTGCCGAACTGGGCACTGACTACTAC
>NZ_CAKKMM010000946.1:0-2009 GCF_918698205.1 Microbacterium sp. Bi128
CTTCTGCCCGCGGTCGCCGCCTTCGACGTCGTGAGCGACGACATCACCGACGGCGCGCCTCTGAAGGACGACCAGGTCGCCGCACGCGGCAACACGTCGCCGCATCTCCGGTGGTCGAACGTCCCCGAGGGCACGGCCTCGTTCACGATCACGTGCTTCGATCCCGATGCGCCCACGCCCAGCGGCTTCTGGCACTGGGCCCTCGTGGACCTGCCCGGTGATCTGCGGGAGGTCCCGGCCGGATTCGCCTCGGGACACCTCCCTGCCGGCGCGTTCCACATCCGCAACGACGGCGGCGAGGCCGGCTTCATGGGAGCCGCCCCACCCGAGGGCGACCAGCCCCACCGGTACTTCTTCGTCGTGCACGCCGTCGGGAGCGAGAGCCTCGGGGTGGATGCGGGCGCCAGTCCCGCCGCCGTCTCGTTCGGCCTGGCCTTCTCGACGCTCGGGCGCGCGATCGTCCACGGAACCTTCGCACACTGAGGGAGCGACCCCACCGCGCGCCGACGTCACCGTCACGCGATGGGCGCGCGATCCGGTCGCCGTGGCATCCTCGCGCGGTGGAGGGGTCAGGACAGGCGGAGCTCGGCCTCGCTCAGCGGGTACGACCGGCGCAGCCAGTCCCCGAACTTGGGGGTGCGCAGACAAGAGTCGCGATCGGCGCACCGCACGACCTCGTCCTGTTGCGTATAGATGCGGTAGGTCTCGACCTTGGCATCCAGGACGGCCCCGTCGAGCGTCTGCGGCAGGTCCCGCGACGGATATCCGATGAAGTACCGGATGCCGGGGGCCACCGTCGCGTCCCGACCGATCGAGTCGCGGACCAGCGTCCCGACCGCCGAGTGGTCGGGGTGATCGCCGGGGGCGTACGCGCTGCCGCGAGGGACGTGCGTGAGGATCTGCGAGGGCTGCAGCGCGGTCGCCAGCTCGCTCAGACCGGCGGAGAGCTGGCCGCGGTCGACGGCCGGCCCGCCGTCGATCGGCGCGAGAGTGCCGATCCCTCCGTCCAGCAGAGCACTGAGAGTCGTGTGCCCCGTGGAGCCGAATCCGCCACCGGTGATGTTGCCGTCCGGGAGCCGTACGAACATCACCGAGATCCGCCCGTCCCCCTGGGGGGTCAGTCGGTCCACCCGGAGCCCCGAGTCCAGCGTGAGGACGGTGGAATCCCAGAGCCCGTCGACGCCGCGCATGTGGTTGTACGCGCGAAGGATGCCGAGTTCCCGGGAATGGGTGTATCCGATGCCTTTCCCGGCGTCGCCCGCCGTGAGGAACACGGTCCGCACGCAGTGCCCCGCGGCGATCGCGCCGGAGATCGTGGGATTGCCGAAGATGATGTCGTCATCGGGATGCGCCCAGATCGACAGCAGCGTCTCGCCGTCGCACGGCTGCGCCGCCGGCGAGAGCGGGGCGGGCGGTGGTGTCGGCGTCGCGGCAGGCGCGGAAGAGAGAGGGGCCGTCGCAGTCGGCACCGATGTCGAAGACGGGGTCGGCAGAACGCCGTCGGGCGCCGCGACCCCGACGGGCCAGAACCCGAGCGCACCCGAGACGACGATGGACGCGCCGGTCAAGAGCACGACGGCGAGGATCGCGACGAGGGCGCCGACGCCGAGACGATCCCGGAGCGGCGTCCGCGGGTCAGCGCGTGTCATCGGTGATTCCTCCGGCGTCGGGGGCGTCGGCATCCGGATGCCACGCGATTCGAGGCCCGAGCATAGGCGACCGGGCCCACTACACCAAGGACAGCGTCGCTACTCCCCGCTTGACAGGAGAGGCACATCTGCGCGTCGGCGCGATGCGCAGCCCGAAGGACGCACCACGCACACGCGTCCCCCGTTCGGTGGACAACCGCCCGATCCCCGGAAAATCAGGGTGACTCCAGCCAACCTCCAGGAAACAAATCGTTCATCCAGGGGTGATTCACGGGGTGAGTTCAGGCTGTTATCGTTCAGCAGGAGAATCCACGATCCGAACGCTCGGGGAAAGGGGCCTACGCACTGTGACGTCTGACC
>NZ_CAKKMM010000947.1:0-2009 GCF_918698205.1 Microbacterium sp. Bi128
CCTTGGCAGCGCCTTCCCGGTGATCGGGTTGGGGCTCGCAGCCGGGATCGTCGGGCTGCAGAGCGCCGTCGCCGGTTTCGTCACGGTGTGCGCCGCCGCCGCGCTGACGCTGGCGGCCGTTACGCTGCGAAGCGCACTGCGCCGGGGCTGACTGCGCAGGGTCTAATTGCGCCGGCCCTAACTGCGTCGGCCGGGCCCGTTAGGGCAGCGGGCCGTGGTTGCCCTGGATGTGGTCGAAGACCAGCGTGGTTTCGGTGTGGCCCACCACGGGGTCGGTGGCCAGGTTGTCCAGAACCCAGTCCCGGAGGTCCTCCGTGGTGGCGACGGCGATGTGCAGCAGGTAGTCCACCGACCCGGACGTGTGGAAGGTCGAGAGCACTGCCGGCAGTTTGGGCACCCGGGCAGTGAAGCGGTCGATCTGCTCGCGGTCATGGGCCCGGAGCCGGACCGCAATGAGGGCCTGGACCGAACGCCCGATCGCGGACAGGCTCAGATTGGCCTCGAAGCCCTCGATGATGCCGCGCTCGGACAGGGCGCGGGTGCGCATCAGCGCGGTCGACGGCGCGATCCCCACGAGCTCTGCCAGCTGTTTGTTCGAGATGCGGGCGTCCGCGACGAGGGCAGCGAGCAGGCGCTCGTCGATCGCGTCCAGCGGCTCGCTGGCTCCCGGCCGAACATTCTTCGCGGTGCTGCTCACGGATCCTCCTAGTAGTGTTCTCCGTTCATCATAAACGGCGTTATCCGACAGTTCCATTCAGAACCTCTACAAAAGCACGAATTATTGCCAGATACTTGCGGAATTCAATGGTGAATATTCGTAAGGAGCATGGGTGCTTTCTCAAGATTCATTGGCGGTCCACGCAGGCCGGAGCGGGCTCACGGAACTGGGCGTCCACGCGGTGCCCATCGATCTGTCCACGACGGCGCCCCTGCCGTCCGTGCACGACGGAGGCCTTGCCTACGAGCACATGGCCACCGGCGGCTCACATGTGGAGGGGCAAAGCACGGTCTACCAGCGGCTGTGGAACCCCACGGTGGCACGCTTCGAAGAAGGCGTCGCTGTCCTGGAAGGCACGCCCGAGTCTGTCGCCTTTGCCACCGGAATGGCGGCGCTGAGCGCCGTGCTCCTCGCGGTTGTGGCCGCGGGCAAGAAGCACGTTGTCGCCGTGCGTCCGCTGTACGGCGGCAGCGACTACCTTTTGGCCTCCGGCGTCCTTGGCAGCGAGGTCACCTTCACGACGCCGGAGGGCGTCGGCGCCGCCCTGCGCCCGGACACCGGCCTGGTGATCCTCGAGACGCCGGCCAACCCGACCCTCGAGCTGGTGGACATCGCCCGCGTGGCAGCCGCCGCCGACGGTGTGCCGCTCCTGGTGGACAACACCTTCGCCAGCCCGGTACTGCAGCAACCCTTCAAGCACGGCGCGGCCATGGTGCTGCACAGCGCCACGAAGTTCCTGGGCGGCCACGGGGACGCCATGGGCGGCGTGGTGGCCGCAGGCCCTGAATGGGCGGTGCGCCTGCGCCAGATCCGGGCCGTGACCGGCGGCATCCTGACCCCGTGGCCGGCGTACCTGCTGCACCGCGGGCTGGCAACGCTCCCGGTCCGGGTCCGCGCCCAGCAGGCCGGCGCCGAAAAAGTCGCGGTTGCCCTGGCAGGGCACGGGCTCGTGAGGCGGGTTTACTACCCGGGACTGGCCGAATGCGACCCGCAGGGCCTGGTGGGCACACAGATGTCCGGGCCGGGATCGCTCATGGCCTTCGAGCTCGCCAGCGCCGAGCACGCCGAGCGGATCCCGGCCGCCGTCGGCATGATCACCCACGCCGTGTCCCTCGGCGGGATCGATACCCTCATCCAGCACCCGGCCGGCCTGACCCACCGGCCGGTCGAAGCCGCGGCCAAGCCGCACGCGATCCTGCTGCGGATCTCGGTGGGGCTGGAGGACCCGGCCGACATCGTCGCCGACCTCGTGCAGGCGATCGAGGCAACGCAGTAGCCCGCGGGTCCTGTG
>NZ_CAKKMM010000948.1:0-2007 GCF_918698205.1 Microbacterium sp. Bi128
GTGTACCCCTTTTCCGTCCAGAGGCTCTTGCGGTAGAAGAAGCCCCAGGGGTAGTTGTAGTTCGGGATCAGGTACATCTTGCCGTCGGCTCCGGTCGAGGCCTTTTTTAGGGCATCGGAGTAATTTCCGCCGACCTTTTCCCAGACGTCATCGATCGGGGCGAGCAGCCCCTTGCCGGCGTAGTACTGCATGCGGTACCCGGCGAACCAGGTGAACGAATCGTCGGGGCTGCCCTGGAGGTAGGTGTTGATCTTGTTCTGGAAGTCGTTGTGCGCCACCACGTTGGTGGTGACCGCGATGCCGGACTTCTTCTGGAAAGCGTCGGTCACCGCCTTGTAGGCAGCCTTGGGGACCTCGTCGGAGGACCCGGAACCGAACGTGGCCGTCTTGGCGCCGCCGCTGGCAGGTGCGCTGCCGCCCGTGCAGGCCGAGAGCAGGGGAATGCCGGCCATCGCGACTGCTCCGGCGCCGAAGGTCTTCAGCAGCGTCCTCCGGTCCCACCCGCCTCGGCTGGAGGCCCGGAGCAGTGCGTCTTCATGCATGGTCATAATTTCTCCTTTGAAATAACGCGGGTGGAGTGAAGCAGCTCACATCATTAGCTATCATAATCGCACAATAAGGAACGTCAAGTAGCAAAAAAGAACATTTTGACGCGCATGGCCGGACCCGTCCGTTGACTTAGGGCGGGACCGCTCTTAGCGTTAAGCCCCTCAGGGTGCCGATGTGGTCCGCCGGTTGGCGGTGGCGCCCGGAACCGCGGATACATGGCGAAAACCCAGGTGCACCCATGAAGATCAAGTCCACAGCCGCCGCCACGCTGCTCGTCCTGCTGTTCCTGGGAGGACTGCTCGGCGGCCCGTCCGCGTCCGCGCCGGCGTCGTCCGAGGGCACCACGTACTACGTGAGCGCCGACGGCAGTGACGCCAACGGCGGGACGTCGCCGCAGTCAGCCTGGGCGACGCTCGACAAGGTCAATGCCACTGCGCTTCGGCCCGGGGATTCGGTCAGCTTTCGCCGCGGAGACATCTTCTCCGGCGGCCTTGTGGTCGGCCAGAGCGGCACCAGCCGGCTCAAGGTCACGCTGAATGCCTATGGAAGCGGCGATCCGCCCGTCGTTACGGGCGGACTGGCAGGAACGTGCGTCAAGCTCGACGGCGACTACATCGCCGTTGACGGCCTGCGGGCGGAGTCGTGCGGCTATGCGGGCTTCAGCATCTACGGCGACCACGGCTCCGTGCGGAACTCCGCCGCCAGGAACAATGCCGCGGGCATCAAAGTGAGCGAGGGCTCCGACTTCGGCACCTATACCAACAACACGCTTGCCGACAACAACATCATGAACGTCAATACGCCGGGGGAGCTGTGCGGCACCGCCACGGCCCTGAAGTGCGATGACGACTCGGGCGCCTTTGGCTTCCTGATCAACGGCAGCGACAACGAGTTCGCCAGCAACACCGTCACCGGCTCCACCGCATTGTCCTACGACTTTGGCCACGACGGCAGCGCGTTCGAAATATTCAACGGCAACCGGAACAGGATCCACCACAACGTGGCCGTGGATAACAACGTCTTCTCCGAACTGGGGCGCGGGAAGGGCGGAACTGCCGACGGCAACACGTACAGCTACAACCTGGTCCGGTCCACCTGCGGCCCCAACTGCTCCCAGGCCATGGGGCTGATCGCGCGCGGCAGGACGTCCTCCTTCGGCCCGACCAACGGCACCACGTTCGAATACAACACCGTGTGGCTGGACGGCGCGGACTCCCAGGCTCTGGTCTGCCACGCGTCGTGCCCGGCCTCCACCGTCGTCAGGGGAAACATCCTGGTGGCCGCCCGCAACGCGCTGTGGATGGACGGCGCCGGCTGGACCGAGCAGGAAAACGTCCTCAACGGGCCCACGAACATCAGTCCCAATGCCACCTCCACCACCGAGCCGGCCGACTTTGTCAACGCACCCGCCGATCTCCACCTCTCTGGCGCGAGCCCGGCCATTGACCGGGCCGGGGT
>NZ_CAKKMM010000949.1:0-2004 GCF_918698205.1 Microbacterium sp. Bi128
GGTCGGCGACGGCCCGCAGGATGAGCCCGGTGATGAGCAGCGTCCACGACACCGCCTCGGCGATCGCGAGCGTGCGGAACAGGGTCAGGGGCGTGCGGAACACGTCTCTCCTCGTACGGTCGGGGCTTTCCAGCCTACGGAACGCGGGTGGACGTCACCCTCCGCACCCTTCGATGTCGAAGCAGCCCCGCGTCACTCGACGGGTTCGTCGTCACCGTCGAGCGTCGGGTCGGACTTCTCCCCCTGCGCCGCTGTCGACGTGTCGGGCTCGGGGCCGGGCTCGATCGGGGGCTTCTCTCGGTCGGCATCCATGCCTCCACCCCATCACACGAGGGCCGCCGCCGTCCCGCGCCCCACCCGCGCGGACGCGGACGCCGCACGTCGCCGCCGGCGAGATTCCCGGATGCCACACCACGACGCCGCCGCAAGCGTGCCGCTCCGCCCGACGTAGGCTGGAGCGGTGGCGGAATCCCGGGGACGCGTGTGGACCGGGGTCATCCGCGTCGGACCCCATCAGGGCGATCATCGCGTCGCTGCGCGGGCGGCTCTGAGCGTCGGTGTCCCGCTGCTGGTGCTGCTGGTCATCGGTCGCCTGGATCTCAGCGTCTACGCGTCTTTCGGTTCTGGCGATGCTGCTGGGCACCGCGCTGTCCGCGCTCGCGACACCGCCGCTGGCGAGCGTGGCGGTCGTGGCGACGCTCGCCGCGGCAGTGACGCTGTTCGCGTACCGGTCGCAATGGCATCCGCCCGGTGCGCTGTTCACCGTCTTCGCGGCCGGCGCGTGCGCGAGCTTCCCCGCGACGGCGGCGACCTTCGGGCTCGTGCTCCTGGTCGGGGCGAGCAGCGTGATCTGGAGCCTCCTCGTGACCGTCTCGTTCGTGCTCGCGCGACGCGGGTCGTGGCGGCTGCCGACGCGCCCGCGCCCTCCGATCGGCGCCGTCGCGTGGGAGATGACAGCGACGGTCGGAGCCGCGGCGCTCCTCGCCGGTATCGCCGGTGCCCTGCTGATCGGTACGCACTGGTACTGGGCGATGGTCGGGGCCGTCGCGGCCGTGGGCGGGGCGCACGTCACCGCGCGTCTGATCCGCGGAGTGCAGCGCCTCGTCGGCACCCTCCTCGGAGTCCTCATCGCCGCGGGCCTGCTCGCACTGTCGCTCCCGCCGTGGGCGGTGCTCGTCGTCGCGATCACCCTGCAGGCCGGCGCCGAACTCTTCGTCGGACGCAACTACGGCATCGCGATGGTCTTCATCACGCCGTTGGCGCTGCTGATGATCTCGCTCGCCTCCCCCGCCACGCCCGACATGCTGTTGCGCGACCGGGTCCTCGAGACCGTGATCGGCGTCGCGGTCGGCACGGTCGTCGCGATCGTGTCGGCAGCGTTGCGTCGGCGACCCTCGCTAGGGTGACTCCGACATGACGACTTCCCCCGACGTCGAGCCCGCATCCTCGCCGCGCCTCGGCCACGACGCCGCCGAGCGGATCAGCGCGGGCTGCTACGGCGCTCTCGTCTCGGCATCCACCCTCTTCGGTCTCGGCGACTCCGATGTGGGCGTCGTCATCGCGGTGGTCGCGCTGACGAACATCGTGTACTTCGCCACCCACGTCTTCGCGTACTCGCTCGGTGATGTCTCGACCGACCGCCCGTCGCGGATCATCGCGCACCACCTGCGAGTGAGCGCGCCGATGGTGTCGGTGACCTTCGCGCCGCTGCTCGTCGTCGTGGCGCTCACGGCCTTGGGGGTGACACTGCCGACGGCATTGCTGTGGGGTGTCGGAGTCGCGATGATCTACCTCGTCGTCGTCGCGACCACCGGCGCACGCCTGCGCGGCTACTCCCCGCTCACCGTGGTGCTGACGGCGGTGGGGGCCGCAATCGTGGCGGCGCTTCTCATCGTGGCGAAGCTGCTGCTGCACTGAAGGTGACAGGCTTGGTCCGGTGAGCACCGAACTTCTCCCCTCGTCGCGCGTCGTCGCCACGGAGACCGAGCGATGACCGCCCCCCCC
>NZ_CAKKMM010000950.1:0-2004 GCF_918698205.1 Microbacterium sp. Bi128
AGGAAGGCCAGTTCACCATCCTGGACCTGGACTACCGGCCGATGTTCTAGGCCTCCGAGGAGAAAGCTCGGGAACAGGTCGCCAGGATCCTGCCGCACGTCACCGTCGCGATCGGCAACGACAAGGAATGCGCCGTCGCCGTCGGGGAGGGCACCCCGGACGAACAGGCGGACCGGCTGCTCGCGGCCGGCGTCGAAATCGCCGTAGTGAAGCTGGGCCCTGAAGGGGTCATGGCCAAGACCCGCACCGAGCGTGTGGTCTCCGCCCCGGTGCCCGTGGAAACTGTCAACGGCCTCGGTGCCGGCGACTCCTTCGGCGGGGCCTTCTGCCACGGCCTGCTCTCCGGCTGGCCCCTGGCCCAGGTCCTCGATTTCGCCAACGCCGCCGGCGCCCTCGTCGCCTCCCGCCTGTCCTGCGCCGACGCGATGCCGACGCCGGACGAAGTCACCGGCCTGCTCGCCGAACGCGGCCGGCTGCTGCCGGGTACCTACGCCACCGAAGGAGCAGCACTGTGAGTGCAAACCCAGCCGTCGCCACCCGTGGGGTGAACGATGATCCCCGCCGCTACGAGCACCTGAGCATTATCCGGCTCGAAGACCCGGAAGCGATTGCCCGCGCCGCCAAGGCACGGCGCCGCCACCCCGGTGTCAGGGCCCACCGGCAGAACTTCATTGTCGCCGCCGACCACCCGGCCCGCGGCGCGCTCGCCGTCGGAAACGATCCGGTGGCCATGGCCGACCGCCGCCAGCTCCTGGACCGCCTGCAGATCGCCCTGGCCAACCCGGACGTGGACGGTGTCCTCGCCTCGCCGGACATCATGGACGATCTGCTCCTGCTCGGCGCGCTCGAGGGCAAGCTGCTCTTCGGCTCGATGAACCGTGGCGGACTCTCCGGCCTGGTGAACGAATTCGATGACCGCTTTACCGGCCACACCGCGGCCGCGCTCGAGGCCCTGGGCGCCGACGGTGGCAAGATGCTGACCCGCATCTGCCTCGGCGACCCGGACACCGTCGCCACCCTCGAAGCGACCGCGAGGGCCATCGACTCCCTCGCCGAACGCAGGCTGATCGCCATGGTGGAACCGTTCCTCTCCGTCCGCGAAAACGGGAAGGTCCGCAACGACCTCTCCACCAACGCCGTCATCAAGTCAGTCGCCATCGCCGAAGGCCTTGGCGCGAGCAGCGCCTACACCTGGATGAAGCTCCCCGTGGTGGCCGAGATGGAACGCGTCATGGCGTCCACCACGATGCCCACCGTGCTCCTCGGCGGAGACCCGGACGCTGGCCAGGACGAGGTGTTCGCCAGCTGGCAGACTGCCCTCGCATTGCCCGGCGTTCAGGGCCTCACCGTCGGTCGGACCCTGCTCTACCCGCAGGACGGCGACGTCGCCGGCGCCGTGGCAACCGCGGCCTCGCTGCTGCACCACACCGAATCCACCCGCACCAAAGAAGTATCGGAGTAGCTTCCCATGGGAATGAGCACGGCATCAGGAACACGCAGAATGACGGTCGCGCAGGCCGTCGTTGAATACCTGTCCAAGCAGTACACCGTCGATTCGGTCGGCGGCCAGGACTTCCGGGAACGCCTGATTCCGGGCACGTTCGGCATCTTCGGCCACGGCAATGTCGCCGGCGTCGGCCAGGCCCTCAAGCAGTACCAGCAACTCGATCCGACGATCATGCCGTACTACCAGGGCCGCAACGAACAGGCCCAGTCCCACCAGGCGGTCGGCTTCGCCCGCCACACCCGCCGCCGCCAGACCTTCGCGATCAGCACCTCGATCGGTCCGGGCTCCTCGAACCTGCTCACCGGCGCGGCGCTGGCCACCACCAACCGGCTGCCGGTCCTGCTGCTGCCGAGTGACACGTTCGCGACCCGCGCCGCCGACCCCGTGCTGCAACAGCTCGAACAGCCTTACGCCTACGACATCACCGTCAATGACGCATTCCGGCCGCTGTCGAAGTTCTTTGACCGCGTCTCCCGGCCCGAGCAGCTGTTTTCCGC
>NZ_CAKKMM010000951.1:0-2004 GCF_918698205.1 Microbacterium sp. Bi128
GCCTACATCACGGCCGATGTGTTCTGCATGCCCGGCACGGCAGAACTTCAGTCCCTCGTGACCCTGGAGGCGATGTCGGCGTCCACGCCAGTCCTGCTGGCCGACGCCATGGCGCTGCCGCACCTGGTCCGCGACGGGGAAAATGGCTATCTCTTTATCCCCAACGACAGCGATGACCTCGCGGCCAAGCTGACGCGCGTGTTCTCGCTGCCCGACCACGAGCGTGATGCGATGGGCAAGACCAGCCGCGAAATGGTGGAAAGCCACGGTATCGCGCGCACGCTGCAGACGTTTGAGGACATCTACCGGGGCGCGAGCTACGACGACCTGGTCCTCTAGGCACATCGCCTGGCAGAACTGCAGCCCCTCCGAACGCTGCAGGTTCCACGGCGTCCAGTCCAAGAGCACCCGGGTCAGCACCGGCAGGCCGCCTGCCGGTGGCGGCATGCACGTGTGATGCGTCTACTATTGCTAGAGTATTTTTGCCCGGAACCAATCCGGCCCCCGCGGGCCAGGTCTGGCTCCGGGCGCAGGGGGCTATAGCTCAGCTGGTTAGAGCGCGGGACTCATAATCCTAAGGTCCTCGGTTCAAGTCCGAGTAGCCCTACTTTCAATTCTGCGGCGGCCTCCTCATCCGGGGTCCGCAACCACGGGAGCCGTGGCTGACGTCCGACGTCGGCCGCGGCTCCCTTTTTGTCGGGTTTCGTTGGGCCGGCACTTGCAGGCGTCCCGACACTGAGATAAGTTACTGATCAGTAACATATTGCCGGCGCGAAGCCCGCGCCCTTTTGGTCCCAGCTGATCGAGTGAAGGAACACCATGTCCAAAGCTGCCATCGACATTCACAACCTGCCCTACGCCGATGGCGATTTCTTTGCGTTCGAGCAGCTGCTCAGCGCCAAGGAGCAGGACAGGCTGGCCGAAGTCCGCGAGTTCCTCACCCGCGAAGTCCGGCCGATCGCCGTCGATTGCTGGAATCGCGCGGAGTTCCCCATGGATTTGATCCCGAAGCTCGCCGAAATCGACCTGGTCAGCCCCGTCCGGAGGCAGGGCTACTCGAACCTCTTCGCAGGCATTCTGCACGCGGAGGCCACCCGCGCCGACACATCGATCGCGACGTTCATGGGCGTCCATGACGGGCTCTTCACGGGCTCCATCGAAGCCCTTGCCTCCCAGGAGCAGCAGGACGCGTGGCTTCCCGAGATCTACTCGCTCAAGAAGATCGGCGCCTTCGGCCTCACCGAACCCCTGGGCGGCTCCGACGTCGCCGGCGGTACGCGCACCACGGCACGGCGCGACGGCGATAACTGGATCCTCAATGGAGCCAAGCGCTGGATCGGCAACGCGACTTTCTCCGACTGGGTGGTCATCTACGCCCGCGATGTCGACGACAACCAGGTCAAAGGGTTCCTCGTGGACACCAAGACCGAGGGATACAGTGCCGTGAAAATCGAGAACAAGATCTCGCTGCGCACGGTGCAGAACGCTGACATCACGCTCGACAACGTTGTGGTGCCGGAGTTCTTCAAGCTCGCCAACGCCAACAGCTTCCGCGACACCAACAAGGTCCTGAAAGTCACCCGCCTGGCCGTGGCCTGGCAAGCGGTGGGCCAGCAGCTCGCGGCCTTCGACGTCGCCCGGCGCTACGCCGTGGAACGCAGCCAGTTCGGCCGTCCGATTGCCTCCTTCCAGCTGATCCAGCACCAGCTCGTGCAGATCCTCGGCAATGCGGTCAGCTCCATGGGCATGATGGTGAGGCTTTCCCAGCTGGAGGACGCGGGGGAGGCGAAGGACGAGCAGTCCGCGCTGGCCAAGGCGTTCACCACCGCGCGGATGCGCGAAAGCGTGGCCCTGGGCCGGAGCATCCTCGGCGGGAACGGGATCGTGACGGACTTCGAGATGGCCAAAGTCTTTGCGGACGCCGAAGCCATCTACTCCTATGAGGGCACGCACGAAATCAACACCCTCGTCACCGGCCGGGCTATCACGGGCATTTCAGCGATC
>NZ_CAKKMM010000952.1:0-2000 GCF_918698205.1 Microbacterium sp. Bi128
CACCAGGAGTGGATCAATGCATATCCTCGATTCCGTAGATGCAGCCTCGCTGCGCACCGATGTTCCCGAGTTCCGCGCGGGTGACACCATCAAGGTTCACGTGAACATCATCGAAGGCAAGAACTCCCGCGTCCAGGTCTTCCAGGGCTTCGTCCTTGGCCGCCAGGGCGATGGCGTCCGCGAAACCTTCACCGTCCGCAAGGTCTCCTTCGGTGTCGGCGTAGAGCGTACCTTCCCGGTGCACTCCCCGATCATCGACAAGGTCGAGCTCGTCTCCAAGGGTGACGTGCGCCGCGCCAAGCTTTATTACATGCGCAACCTGCGTGGTAAGGCCGCGAAGATCAAGGAAAAGCGCGACTTCCAGACCGCCAAGTAAGCCTTTTTCGTCTTCCACGACAGGCTTCCACCGCGGATCCACGGACCGTATCCGGTGCGTCAGCTAGTGCGGCGCCGGAGCTATCCGCAACAGCGCACATTAGTTCACGACAGCGCCAGGGGATACGGAACATGGAACAGCCAAAACGCCAGCCCAGGAAACCGGGCTGGCGTTTTGCGTTGCTCGCCCTGGTGCTCGCCGTGGCCATCAGCGCCGTGGTCCGCTCCCTGTGGGTGGACATCTTCTTCATCCCGTCCGCCTCCATGGAGCCGCTCCTGCACACGGGGGACCGGATCGTGGTGGCGCGGACCGGCTTCCAAGCTGAGCCCTTGGGCCGGGGCGACGTCGTCGTCTTTGACGGCCGCGGCTCCTTTGCCCCGCTCAACAGCGGCAACGGCCCCGTGGTGGATGCCCTCGCCGAAGCCGGACGCTGGCTTGGCCTTGCGGGCAGCGACACCACGTATGTCAAGCGCGTCATCGGACTGCCCGGCGACCGTGTGGTCTGCTGCGACGCCGGCGGCCGGCTCACAGTCAACGGCCAGCAAGTTGCGGAACCGTATGTGTATCCGGGGGACACCCCGAGCGATGTGAAGTTCGCCGTCCAGGTGCCTGCCGGGCGGCTCTGGCTCATGGGGGACCACCGCTCGATGTCCGCCGACTCCCGGAGCCTCCTGGGCGCCCCTGGCGGGGGCATGGTGCCGCTGGAACGCGTCATTGGCAGGCCGGTACAGATCATCTGGCCGCTTGATAGATTTGCAGCAGTAGCGCGGCCCGAACCGGCTGCGACAACGACGACGACGAACGGACAGTAGATGCCCGAGACCGAACCGCGCACTCCTGATCCGCAGGGCCAGGACCGACCCCGGGTTACCGCCTCGGCGATTCCCGCGGATGAGCCGGCGGATCCACCGGCTGGTGCGCCGGCTCCTGCTCCGGCGTCGGCTCCTGCGTCGCAGGACGACAGCGCCGGTGCGCAGCGCGCTCATCGTATCCAGGCTGCCCGTATCGAGACTGCCCCTACCGCGGCTGGGCCTACCGCGGCTGGGCCTACCGCGGCTGGGCCGACCACGCCTGGGCCGACCGGGAGGGAGCGGGCCGACGGCCCCGCCCACGCCGATCCGACCTCCCGCCGGGCCAGGAAGGCCAAGGCCCGTGAAGGGCACAGCCCGCTCTTCCTGTGGCTCAAGGAGGTTGCCACGGTGGTCGTCGTGGCGATCGTGCTGTCCTTCCTGATCAAGACCTTCCTGTTCCGGGCCTTTTACATCCCGTCCGAATCCATGGTCAACACCCTCGATGTGAACGACCGCATCTTCGTGAACCTGCTCGTGCCCGAGCCCATGGCGCTCCAGCGCGGGGACGTGGTGGTGTTCCGGGACAGCCAGGGCTGGCTCGCCCCCGCGGCCCCGAAGGCCAAGGGCCCCTTCACCTGGGTGCAGGACGGGCTGACGTTCGTCGGTTTGCTGCCGGACAACTCGGAACAGCACCTGGTCAAGCGCGTCATCGGGCTCCCGGGTGACCACGTGGTCTGCTGCGACGCCGGCGGACAGCTCACCGTCAATGGCGCGCCGCTGGACGAGAAATACATCAATGCCGCAGAGATTCCCCAGGTCCGCGACTTTGACGT
>NZ_CAKKMM010000953.1:0-1999 GCF_918698205.1 Microbacterium sp. Bi128
CGTCGGCCGCCCCGGCAAATCGAACACAGGCAAGCCGAAAGCGCCGCGCACGTGGCGTTCCTACTCGGTGTATCTGGGCCTGGCGCTGATCTTCGCCTACTGTCTGGCGCCGTTCTACTGGATGCTGGTCTCCAGCCTGCGCCGCACCGCCGACATCTTCGACAACACCCTGCTGCCGGCCCCGTTCTCGCTGGAGAACTACGCCAAGGTGTTCGACGGCTCCACCATGTTCGGCCAGGCCCTGCTGAACTCGCTGATCGTGGCCGGCACCACCACGGTGTTCGCCCTGCTCCTGGGCGTGTTCGCGGCCTACGCGATCTCCCGGCTGAACTTCCGGTTCAAGTCGGTGATCCTGGGCGTGATCATCGCGACGTCGATGTTCCCCGGCATCTCCGTGGTGGTGCCGCTGCTGCGCCTGTTCACGGACCTCGGCTGGATCAACCCGTACCAGGCGATGATCGTCCCGAGCCTGTCCTTCGCGATCCCGCTGGCGGTCTGGAACCTCACCACGTTCATGAAGGCCCTGCCGTTCGACCTCGAGGAAGCCGCGATGATCGACGGTTGCACGAAGTGGCAGGCGTTCCGCCGGGTCCTGCTGCCGCTCGCCGCGCCGGGCGTCTTCACCACCGCGATCCTGACTTTCATCCACAGCTGGAACGAGTTCATCATCGCGCTGTCCATGATCAACGACCCCAAGATCCAGACCGCCACGGTGGCGATCTCCAAGTTCACCGGCGCCACCGAATTCCAGGCGCCCTTCGGCGAGCAGATGGCCGCCGGCGTGATCGTCACCGTACCGTTGGTGATTATGGTGCTGATCTTCCAGCGGCGGATCGTCGAAGGCCTCACCGCGGGCGCGAGCAAATGAGCCCTGTAGAGGAAACCACGATCGCGCCGGCCCCCGAGTGGTGGCAGTCGGCCGTCATTTACGAGGTCTACCCGCGCTCCTTCGCCGACGGCGACGGCGACGGCGTGGGCGACCTCGCCGGGCTGATCGCCCGGCTACCGTACATCGCCGCCCTCGGCGTCGACGGCATCTGGATGACCCCGTTCCAGCCCTCCCCGCAGGTGGACCAGGGCTACGACGTCACGGACTACTGCGGCGTGGACCCGTTGTTCGGCACCATGGAACGGTTCGATGATCTGCTTTCTAAGGCGCACGCGCTGGGCCTGCGGGTCCTGCTCGACGTCGTCCCCAACCACTGCTCCTCGGAGCATCCGCTGTTCCAGGCGGCCCTCGCGGCCGTCCCGGGCTCACCGGAGCGGGACATGTTCCACTTCGTTGAAGGCCCCGACGCCGACGACCCGCCGAACAACTGGCAAAGCGTCTTCGGCGGCCGGGCCTGGAGCCTCGCCAACCCCGAGTCGGAGACGGACAAGGACTGGTATCTGCACCTCTTCTCGGCCGGCCAGCCGGACTGGAACTGGCGCAACCCCGCCGTCGGCGATTACTTCGACGGCGTGCTGCGCTTCTGGTTCGACAAGGGCGTGGACGGGCTGCGCATTGACGTCGCGCATGCCCTGTTCAAGGCTGACGGGCTGCCGGACTCGCCCTCCACGGGCGGGGTGGTGGACGGGCTGCGGTCCAATCCGCAGGTCTCGGACCAGGAGGATGTCCACGAGGTCTACCGCCGCTGGCGCACCCTGGCCGAGAAGTACGAGCCGCACCGGCTGCTGGTGGGCGAGGTCAACCTGGAGCCGGCCCGCGCCGCCCGCTATACCCGCGCCGACGAAATGCAGCAGGCGTTCGCCTTCGCGTTCGTGAAACTCGGCTGGGACCCGGAGGCGTGGGCTGCCGTCGGCAACGAGCTCGAGGCCGCCCGGCAGCTCCACGGCGCGGCCCCCACGTGGGCCCTGGAAAACCACGACATCGTCCGCACCGTCACCCGCTTCGGTGGCGGCGAGCTCGGCAGCGTCCGGTCTCGGGCAGCCCTCGTGGCTTTGCTCGGGCTTCCCGGTGCGGCGTACATCTACCAGGGCCAGGAACTGGGCCTGCCCG
>NZ_CAKKMM010000954.1:0-1993 GCF_918698205.1 Microbacterium sp. Bi128
GGCTCAACCACGATGTCGTCGTCCATGAGCAGGACGTAGTCACTGCCGTTTTCGACGGCCTCGAACATGCCCCGGGCAAAGCCGCCGGAGCCGCCGAGGTTCGACTGGTTGATGATCCGCAGCTTGCCGCCAAGAGATTCACGGACTTCGGCGAAGCCGTCCGCGTCCTCGACCTTCTGCGTGCCCTGGTCAACCAGCAGGATCTCCTGGACATGCTTGAGGGCATCCGGGTTCTCGGCCAGCAGCCGAAGATTGTTGAGGCAGAAGTCCGTCTTGTTCAGCGTCGTGATCTGCAGGGTGACAGACCCGGGCGTGCTCTCAACAGCGGGGCCCTGCCATTCGGCGTCGACCATGACAAGCGGTTCGGAGCCCGCCACGAGGTCGAACCAGTACCAGCCGCCGTCGCCGAAGGGCGCAAGGGACAGCTCAAAGGTGTTCTCCGCCGAACCCTCGACGCGCCGCGTGTCGACGCGCTGCAGGGATCCGCGGGCGTTGGACTTGTAGACGATGACGGATCCGGCGCCCTGGGTGCGGACCTGAAGCCGGACCTTGTCCACCGACGTCCAGCGCCGCCAGTAGCTCGCCGGGAAGGCGTTGAAGTAGCTGCCGAACGATACCCGCTCCCCCGAACGGACCTTGGTGGAGCTGCGGGACAGGAAGTCTTCAACGTGGGCTTCCTTGGTGGAGCTGCTGAAGGACTGTGCCCGGGCCTTCTTGCCGTCGCCGCTGCCGACCGTAGGAAGCTGGATGCCGGTCGCGGTACCCATGTCCATGTACAGGGGAACCGTGTCCATCTGGCTGGCGTTGGGCAGGATGACCCGCTGCAGGGTGTCCCACTGCTGGGCGGAATCTACCTGGGTGTCGGTTGCGGCGCTCATGCGTCCACTCCTCCGCTTTCAATCTTTGCGCCGCCTTCGAAGTGCGGGCGGATCTTGTTGTCGAACATGGTCAGGGCCGAGCCGATCGCCATGTGCATGTCCAGGTACTTATAGGTACCGAGGCGGCCGCCGAAGAGGACATCCTGCTCGGCCGCGGCCAAGTCGCGGTACTTCAGGAGCCGGTCGCGGTCCGTGGGCGTGTTGATCGGGTAGTAGGGCTCGTCGCCCTTCTCCGCGGCACGGGAGAACTCGCGCATAACGACCGTCTTCTCCGGCTGGTAGTCGCGCTCCGGGTGGAAGTGGCGCGGCTCGATAATGCGGGTGTACGCAACGTCTTCGTCGTTGTAGTTCACTACCGACGTGCCCTGGAAGTCCCCGACGTCGAGCACTTCTTCTTCGAAGTCGATGGTGCGCCAGGACAGATCGCCTTCGGCGTAGTCGAAGTAGCGGTCAACAGGTCCGGTGTAGACGACCGGGATGTTGCCGACCACCTTGCCCTTGCTGTACTCGTGGGACTCATCGAAGAAGTCCGTGTTGAGCCGCACCTCGATGTTGGGGTGTTCGGCCATCTTCTCGATCCAGGCCGTGTAGCCGTTGGTCGGAAGGCCCTCGTACTTGTCGTTGAAGTACCGGTTGTCGTAGTTGTAGCGCACCGGAAGGCGGGAGATGATGCCCGCGGGCAGGTCCTTCGGATCCGTCTGCCACTGCTTGCCGGTGTAGTGCTTGATGAACGCCTCGTAGAGCGGGCGGCCGATCAGCTGGATGCCCTTGTCGTTCAGGTTCTGCGGATCGGTGCCGGCCAGTTCGCCGGCCTGCTCCTTGATCAGTTCCTGGGCCTGCCCGGGGGTGAGGTTGGCCCGGAAGAACTGGTTGATCGTGGCCAGGTTGATGGGCAGGGAGTAGACCTCGCCCTTGTGCACGCCGTAGACCTTGTGGACGTAGTTCGTGAACGTCGTGAAGCGGTTTACGTACTCCCACACGCGGTCGTTGGACGTGTGGAAGAGGTGGGCACCGTAGCGGTGCACCTCAATGCCGGTCTGCTCTTCCTTTTCGCTGTAGGCGTTGCCGCCAATGTGGTGCCGGCGGTCGATGACGACTACCTTCAAGCCCAGCTC
>NZ_CAKKMM010000955.1:0-1993 GCF_918698205.1 Microbacterium sp. Bi128
TCGCGCAGGATCCGGTTCGCGTCCTCGTTGTGGTGGTCCGCCAATTCAAGGAGCCAGAGCGAGCCCAGAACGGAGTCGCCGGCCCGGATCGCTATGGCCGTGCGCCGGAGCGAGGGATCCTGCGTGGCCACATCCAGCGCATCGGTGGCGGCATGGACACGGCGGTAATCGTTGTCCGTTTCCACCGAATGCGGCACCTGCAGGCTCAGGATGGAGCTCCGGCGCGTCTCGTCAATGGGCTGGTCCGGGAGGGTGGAATACGCCAGGATCGTCTGCTCGGGGTCGGCGATCGCGATGGCACCGCCGGCCTGGGCCGCCACCGTGTTGGCGAGGTCGAACAGGTCTCCGGGCCGGATGTCCACCAGGGTCCGGCCCGATTGCCGGTGCGGGACCACTGCCGCGTCCATGATCTCCGCGAGCTGGTTCCAGGGCACCGAGTCGGAGGCCCGGAACAGCGCCATCCCATTGTCCCGGGCGGCTGCCCGCAGGACTTCGTCCGAGGTGCCGTTGGATTTGTAGACGATCGCCACGTACCCGGCGTCGCTGAGTTCCCGCACTTTCGCGCCCAGACGCTTCCCGGAAAGGGACAAACCAATGGCCAGGGCAACGGCACCCGGGAACTTGGCGGGCCGCGCCGTCGAGTCGTAGAGAACCGAGCCGGCGACAATCTGCCGGTCATCTGACGGCATTTCCACGAGGCTGAGAATTTCCGAGCCCGCCGAGCGGGCGACGTCGGCCAGGGTAGGCAGCGCGTGCGTCTTCACCTCCGGTGCCGTCACCGGGACACCCAAGAAGCTGTTTGGTATTCGCTACTAATGATTGGCCCCTCAATTTGTCGATAACTCCATGGTGATGCGGAGCTTCATTTCCTACGCTGAACCATAACGCAGCACAGTTCAACGGAAGGCCGTCATTGAAAATCAGCGAAGCCAGGCAACTCGTCCAGGTGAAGGCCCCCGTCCTGTCCCGCCAACGGCGCGTGCTGGCGGGCGCCTACAACGTCGAGGAATTCCGGAAAGCGGCACGCAAGGTCCTGCCTGCCGGGATTTTCGACTATCTCGACGGCGGATCCGAAGACGAAGTGACGCTCCGCCGCAACCGGGCCGTCTTCGACGCCTGGGCCCTCATGCCCAGCTGGGGCCCGGTGTCCGGACCCGACACGACGACGACCCTGCTCGGAGAAGAAAGCGCGCTGCCGCTGACCTTGACCCCCACCGGGGCGACCCGGCTGTTCCATCCCGAGGGCGAACTGGCCGTCGCGGCCGCCGCGGACCGGGCCCGCATCCCCTATGGGCTGGCCGGGCTGAGCACCGTGCCCATGGAAACCATCGCAGAGCACCACCCGTCCCTTGACCGCTGGTTCAACTTTGGCCTCACCTCCGACGCCCAGGCGATGAAGAACAAACTGGCCCGCTGCAAAGCAGCCGGATTCAACACCCTGATTGTCGGCGTCGACACGCGGGCACTGGGCTCCAGGGAACGCGACCTCCACAACGGATTCACCGCCCCTCCCGCGCTCACGCTGTCAACCATCGCGGACATCGCCCGGCGCCCTTCGTGGTGGATCAACTTTTTGAAGTCGGACGGCATCAGCTTCCCGAACCTGGATCCGCAGAGCCCCGCCGCCTCCTCCGTGGTGACCCCGACCATGTGGCAGCACATCCTGGGCCACTCGGATGCCAGCAGCGGCTGGAAGGAACTTGAGGCCCTGCGGCAGGCCTGGCACGGCAAAATCGTGCTCAAGGGCTGCGTCAACCCGGCCGACGTCGCGAAGGCCTCCCGGATTGGCCTGGACGCCGTCCAGTTGAGTAATCATGGCGGCCGCCAGCTCGATCACATGCTGAGCCCCATGGACGTCCTCCAGGAATCGCGGCACCGGGTGGGCGATTCGATCGAGATCTACGTGGACTCGGGCATCCGCCGGGGGAGCGACATCCTCAAGGCGCTTGCGCTGGGGGCCGATGCCTGTTCGATCGGCCGGGCCTACCTGTAC
>NZ_CAKKMM010000956.1:0-1991 GCF_918698205.1 Microbacterium sp. Bi128
TCCTTGAGCCGGCCCAGGTGCAGGGCCAGGAGTGTGCCCTTCTGGATCTCCAGGACCATGTTCACCAGCTTCTCCTGCGTCAGCTGGTACCCGGCCAGCGGCTTGCCGAACTGCAGCCGCTCCTGGGAGTAGGCCAGCGCGGCCTCATAGGAATCCCGCGCGGCGCCCATAGCTCCCCATGCGATCCCGTACCTGGCCTCGTTGAGGCAGGAGAAGGGACCCCTCAGCCCGCGCGCCGCGGGCAGCAGCGCCTCCGGGCCCAGCCGGACGGCGTCGAACGTGATGTCGCACTGGATGGAGGCGCGCATCGAGAGCTTCTGCCCGATCGGCGTCGCGGTGACGCCCGCGGTGCCGGCAGGGACGAGGAAGCCGCGCACGCCGTCGTCGGTCATGGCCCACACCACCAGCACGCCCGCCACGGAGGCGAGCCCGATCCAGCGTTTCGCGCCGTCCAGGATCCAGCCCGCGTCATCGCCGGAGCCGTCGCGGCGGGCGAAGGTCTTCATCGAGGCAGGGTCCGAGCCGGCCGTGGGCTCGGTCAGGGCAAACGCGCCGATCAGTTCGCCGGCGGCCATCCGGGGGAGCCACTCCTGCTTTTGGTCCTCGGAGCCCCACTTGTGGATGGCCGTCATGGCGAGGGAGCCCTGCACGGAGACGAACGTGCGGACGCCCGAATCGCCGGCCTCGAGTTCCATCGCCGCGAGGCCATATTCGACGGCGGAACGGCCCGGGCAGCCGTAGCCCTCCAGGTGCATGCCGAGCACGCCGAGCTCGCCAAGTTCCGGGGCGAGCTCGAGGGGGAACACGGCGTCCTCGTACCAGCCGGGGATGCCCGGCCGGACCCGCTGGTTCGTGAAATCGCGGACGCGCTCGCGCACGCTGCGCTCCTCCGCGCTCAGCAGGGAATCGATGGCCAGGACATCGGAGACGTCGGAAAGGTTGGCCTCATTGTTCATGCCAGCTTCGTTGCTCATGCCAGCATCCTACGGCCGCACCTGCAGGGGCGCGCCGGCGGCGGGCTGGTGCTGCAGGAAGTAGCCCCGCGTGGACGGCGCGAAACGGCAGACGGCGGCCAGCACCACGCCCAGCCCCAGGAGCAGCACGCCGCTGATGAAGGCCCCGCCGACGCCGAAGATCTGCGTATCACCGTAGTCCGGATCCCACATCTGCACCGCCGAGACGAAGAATGCCGCAGTCAGCATAAGGGCGCCGAGCAGGGGCATGACGCCGCGGAACCAGAAGTTCCGGGCCGAGCCGCGCAGGGTCGAGCGGAAGTACCAGACGCACGCGAAGCCGGTCAGGGCGTAGTAGAACGCGATGAACAAGCTGATCGAAGTGATGGAGTCGGCGAGCAGGTTCTCGCTCAGGAGACTCATCAGGACGTAATAGGCGACGGCCGCGGCACCCATGACCTGGGTGGAATACCCCGGCGTCTGGTTGCGCGGGTGGACCTCGCCGAACCTGCGCGGCACGGCTCCGTGCACGCCCATAGACAAGGTGCCGCGGGCCGTGGGAAGGATGGTGGTCTGGGTTGAGGACAGCACCGAGGCCAGGACGGCGACGACGATCAGCCAGCCCCAGGGGCCCAGGACCACGTCCTTCATGGCCAGGAAGACATCGTTCTGGTTGGCCTCGTTGCCCAGCCCAATCCCATCCGTGCCCACCGTGGCATACATCATCACCAGCAGGGCCACAGAGACGTAGATCGCCACGAGGACAAGCGCGGAAATGACGGCGCCTCGGCCGGGCGTGGTGGCAGGGTTTTCGGTCTCCTCGTTCACCGCGAGGCAGGTATCCCAGCCCCAGTAGATGAACAGGGCCAGCAGGGCTCCGTGCACCACCGCGCCCGGATCGGCGAACGCACCGGCGGGGTTGAACCACTCAAGGTCGAAGGCTTGGCCAGTGGCCGCGCCGGGCACCCCGCCCGCGATCCGGAAGATGATTGCCATCGCGAAGATGCCCAGCGAGAGGTACTGCACGTAGGTCAGGAC
>NZ_CAKKMM010000957.1:0-1990 GCF_918698205.1 Microbacterium sp. Bi128
AAACCGGCTTGGGGGTGGTGTGGGAGTGGAAGTCGAAGGTGCCGTAGCGGCCCCACTTGTTCCACAGTTCCTCGGAGGTCTTGCGGTCATCGGCCGGCGGGACGATCGCCAGGCCCAGTTTCTGCAGCCGCTCGACGTACTCGGAGACGATGCCGGTGACCGTGATTTCCTGGCCGTTGATCATGTCATCGAGCACCAGGACCATGCCGCCGGAGGCGAGGCCGCCCAGGGAGGAGTAGCGTTCCAGCAGCGTGACAGAGGCGCCCGAGCGGGCCGCGGTGACGGCTGCGGCCACGCCTGCGGGGCCACCGCCGACGACGAGGACGTCGGAGCGGGAGATGACAGGGGCGGTGAGGTCCGCCGTGGTGGTGCTGAGTTCCAGCGACGACATGGCTGTGGACGGGTTCATGGGGGATCCTTACTGTTTCGGCCGAAGTGCCGTTAGAGGCGTGCCGTGGGAACGGGTGCCGTTGGAACGGTGCCGGTGACGTAGAAGACGGTGACGTAGAAGACGGTGCCCGGCAGTAACGCGGCAACGCTGACCGCGAAATCGACCCGGGAGAGGGTATGACGCATCGCGGCCCGTTGCGGGGCCGTGGTGCGGGCTGTTGGAGGGGTTCCGGCGGACACCGCGGTATAGAAGAGGCGTCCGGACCGGAGAAAGGTGACGGCGGCTAGGGCCGGCGGATCACCACGCGTGAGGTGCGTTAACCCAGATTGCTACGCAGACCTCTTCGTAGCTGTTCTTGTACCAGTGGGGCGTATCCGAGGAGAAGGTGATCGAATCGCCTTCTTCCAGGGTGTACTTCTCGCCGTCCAGGAAGATGTCCTTCCGGCCGGAGAGCACGATGCCGAATTCCTCGCCGCTGTGCCGGAAAGGAGTGGCGCTGGTGTCGTGGCCTGGCGGACTCACGATCCATTGGGCCTCCAGCGCACCGTTGAGGTCCGGGGTGAGCAGTTCATAGACTGCTTCACCCACGGACTTCTTGGTGACGCCCTTGAGGTTCCGCCGCTCGGCCTTGCGGACCACGGGGGACCTGGTTTCCTCCTGTCCGAGGAAGAACTTCCCCACCGGAATGTCCAGGCCATGTGCCAGCTGCGCCAAGGTGGTGAAAGAGGGATTGGCCAGGCCGCGTTCGATCTGGCTGACGATCGCCGGGCTGAGGCCAGTGACTTCCGAGAGCTTCGCAAGGGTCATTCCTTTGTCCTTGCGCATGTTGCGGACCTTGTTGCCGACGGTGGCAAGAAGGACGCTTGTGCCGGCGGGGGAATGTCCCGTGACGATTTCGTTGGTCATGCTCCGACTCTCTCTTGGTGAGCTAACACACATAACTATAGTGAAAACTTTTAGCGAATCAAGGTTTTAGTGAATATTTTTACGGTTCCGGACCGAATCTGCGCCTGACGTGGGGCTTTGTAATCCGGCCCGGGCCCGGCCTGCTGCGGGCGGACGGGACTTCTCCGAAAACCATTGACTCTGTGAAGATCTTCAATATAGTTGTGTGAGCCGCAACACTTTTGGGAAGAACGCTTCAAACAGGTTAGGGCGCACAGCCTTCTGGCGGAAGGTGCATCCGACCCGCAAACACGTTCCTTTCCTTAAGCCAAGCTGCCGTGACATCTGCCAAGCCATCCGCAGAGCACGATGTTGGCCGGTCACCAGGGACCAGTTCCTTGTTGCCGAGCTGGATGGCCCGTTTGCATTCAAGCGCTACGAAGAGGCATGCGTAGCTATCTGGGCTAACTCGCCTCCCATGTGGTGAGCCGGTCCCGCCCCGCGGACCAAGCCAAACGATAGTTTCGATTGCCGGCGACCCCAACAGGGGTGCCCGCCGGCAATCCGTACCCTCACGCACCCCGAAAGTGCGGGGGAAGGAAAAAGGAATCATGACTGACACTGTCGTCAAGACTGACCTGGAGACCGGCCGCAAGTCCCGGCTATCTCCGGAAGTCCGCCGGGGACTGCTCGGCCTTGGACTTGGAAACACCC
>NZ_CAKKMM010000958.1:0-1986 GCF_918698205.1 Microbacterium sp. Bi128
AGTAATTGTCGATTCGGCACGACCGGCTGAGCTTGGACTTTGGTGGGCCAAAGCTTTGGGTTGGGTCGTGACTTTGGAAGCTGACGATGAGTTCGAAATTCGTTCTGCACCGGACCGGTTGCCAGGGTTGGTCTTCGTGCCGGTGGCAGATTCGAAGGTAACAAAGAATCGTCTTCACCTCGATTTTCGGCCGGACGATCCAGCGGCCGAGGTCGAGCGGATGGTCGCTCTGGGTGCCCGCAGGGTCGATGTTGGTCAAGGCGAGCAGCCGTGGACTGTACTTGAGGATCCAGAAGGCAACGAGTTCTGCGTTCTGGGAGCCCGAAAGAAGGACAGTACCGACAGTTGAAAGTTCGGACAGGCCACGGGAGCGCCCGTCAACGGATCGTGCAGCGGGCGGTCAGGCCGGGTTAGCTGCAGAATTCGTGGCAAGGACGTCTTTGCGGATTGCCCAACGGCCGATGGCTGCCGCTGCGCCAACGGTGGCCCATGGGATCAGCAGCCAGGGCTGCCATCCGAGACCCAGGACGCTTCCCAGCAGCCAGAACACGAGAGCGGGCACCGCGAAAAAGGCTCCGATGTGGATCCATTGATTCCTGACCGGGCGCAAAAGATAGGCCAACACCCAGGCCAATGGCGCCGCAAACACCAGGGAAACTCCGAAGCCATACAGAATCACCATGCCCAAAAAGCCCCATACGTAGCCGGCGTCGGTGCCGTCCCGCAAGGCGGGCACGCCATAGCCTGCCGCCACCAGGAGTAGTAGCACCCCCACCCAGAGCGAGGTGGCGATGAGCCAGCCCTTGATGAACGCGTACGCATCCAGGACCACTCTGTGTGACCGAACTGCCTGCGGCTGCGCCGCATCCCCCAATGCCATGGGCTTAGCCTACCGATGCGCAAAAGCTTCCCCCTCGTGCCGAGGGTGCGGCCGTCCGTTAGGGGATCCTCTTATGGACATGTCCCGCGAGCTGCATCGTCCCGATCAAGCCGCGCAACCTTCACTGCTTCGGCAAGGAGGTCCATGTCTGCCGCGTCTTTCGATCGTCGCGGAAGTCCCGGAACCCAGGTTGGCATCATCTGCTTGATCTCAATTTGAGCGGCGGGACTGATTACTGCGCATTGAATCCCTCCAAGCTGACACTCCAGGGCGTTGGCTAGTATGTCCTTCGGCAATGCCGCATTCCGCCACGGGCCTCCACCAACCACAACTCGACCGTCCGCCGCGCTGGACAGCGGGGCGATCCCAAACTCCACTGCTCCCTTCACAAGATCGCGCTGCTGTTCAGCCGGGTACTGCTCCATATCGGTCCAGCCCTGGGCGACAAGTGCGTTCGCAATGACGGGCATATCGCCATCCCAGACATACCAGTCGACATCGAGGTGTTCACGGGTGAGCCGACCAAGGTAGAAATCCATCGCCCATCCGCCGCGTAGCCAAATCTCGCTATCCAGGCTTCGGGCAACATCTACCATTTCTGAGATGGCAGCCAACTGCAAACCGCTGATCGAGATTTCTGACATGCCAAAATGCTATCTCCAGCGTCTGCTTCGGGGTCATTGCCAGAGTTGTGTCGGCAGCACGTGCAATTCCACTCTCGACTCCCCATCCAGACCAGCCTTCCGGCCGCATCCATCCACTGACGAACCCACCGTTGAAGGCGGAGCCACTAAACCGTCACAAAGTGCCCGGCGAGTCACGAAGAGTAGCCAGAAATAACCATCCTCCCGGTGCCATCCACACCTGTCATAGGCAAGCGCGGACGTCCGGTGAGGGATCCACATTCGGGATGGCTGAAGTGGGCGGCCTGCGGATTTAGGTGCCACGGTGCCGGCACCATTGGCGTGGCCTTGAAGCGAAAGGCTTGGCTACTGCCCGGGACGGTTGGGAACGTCGGCGTCCCACGTCAGGTCTGCTCCCTCATTCAGGGGCAGCGCTTCGATGGCGGGGTCCCTCACTAGTGCCGATACGAGTTCATGGCTGCC
>NZ_CAKKMM010000959.1:0-1984 GCF_918698205.1 Microbacterium sp. Bi128
CCTCTCGGCCGTGGACAACGTGATGCTGCCGATGGAATTCGCCGGCGTGCGCAAGGCGGCGCGGGCCGAGCGGGCCCGGCAGCTGCTCGAACAGGTCCAGCTCGATCCGGAGAAGCACGGGCGGCGCATCAACCGGCTCTCCGGCGGCGAGCGGCAACGCCTGACGATCGCCCGCCTGCTGATCGCCCAGCCGCGGGTGGTCATCCTCGACGAAGCCACCGCCGCGCTGGATTCGACCAACGAGGCCGCCGTCCAGGAGGCGCTGGGCGCCGCGCTGGAAGGCCGTACCGCCGTCGTGATCGCCCACCGTCTCTCGACGATCCGTGCGGCGGACGCGATCCTGGTGGTGGAGGACGGCTCGATCGTGGAGCGCGGTACCCACCGGGAGCTTCTCGCCGCCGAGGGCCGCTATGCGGAGCTGTACCGGACGCAGTTCTCCGAGGCCAGCGCGGTGGCCCAGGAATCCGTGCCCGGTTACTGAGCCGCCGTTTGGAAGCCGCCGTTCGAGGCCCTGGCCGGTGGAGGTCCTAGCAGGACGGCTTGGCGGACAGGGCCGGCAGCACATGGTCCGTCAGCAGCGGGGCGAGGTCGCCGGGCAGCTCGGCGGACAGGTCCAGCCAACGGATCTCGGCGATTTCCGCCGACGGCCGGGCGCTCCACACCCCGGGCGCCGTGAAGACCGTGGCCTCGATCTGGGTGGCCGCCTCGTTGGCGGCATCCGCCAGCCAGCAACCCAGCAGGTCCAGGCGGTCCGGGGCCAGCACGATCCGCACTTCCTCCTGGAGCTCGCGCGCCGCTGCCTGGGCCGCTGTTTCGCCGGCCTCGGGTTTGCCGCCGGGGTGCATGAACTTGTCCGTGCCGCGTTTGCGGACGGTCAGGAGGCGTCCGGAGCGATCGAAAACGCAGACGGCGGAGACGACGATGCGCGGGTTCACCCGGCGCGCCCTGAATCCGGCGCGGCATCCGGCGTCGCATCGGGGGTCACGCGTGGCCTTGTCTCCGGATCCGGGTCTGTTCCTGCACTTGGTCTTGCTCCTAGTTTTGCCTCTGGTCTTGCGTCTGGTTTTGCTTTCAGCCGTCGCAGGACGGACTCCAGCAGCTGGTCCTTGGCCGGCCCGGTGACGTCCCAGCGGTAGCCGCATTGGTCCGGACCGCGGAAGGTGTACGTCACGCGGTACGTGTCAGGGTCGCACCAGTGCTCGTCCTGATTGGTTTGCCCGGCGAAGCCCATGCGGTGGAAGGGGCGGCCGTCCGGGAAGTACACGTCCAGGACATCGGAGAACGGCGCGCCGCCCGGGGGTGCCCAGCGCACGGTGCCTTCTTCACGCCACCACAGGCCGCCGTCGTCGTCGGCAGTGAAGCGTACGACGCCGGTGAAGGTTCCGCTGGTGCCGGTGCTGCGGTCCAGCAGGGTGCGGTCGACGGACCAGGAACCGCGCAGGTAGGCGCGGAGGTCAAAGCCCGGACCCGTGTCCGGGGTTTCGTCCGGGGCAGGAATGTTCAAGTGCCCTCGATTGGAATCGAACCAACGACACCGGCTTTAGGAGAGCCGTGCTCTATCCACTGAGCTACGAGGGCGGGTATCCGCGGGCGGCCGGGGCCGGTCCGGTCGGACACGGATATAAGCATACAAGGTGAGCGCGCGTACTACGCTCTTGGCATGACTGCAGGAACCACCGAGCTTTCCGCCGGAGCCCTCTACTACCCCGATGTGGCCGAGACCAGGTTTTACGTCGGGGCCCTGGCGAAGCTGAGCGTACTGCAGTATTTCGTGGCCGAGTCGGCTGTGATCGGTGCCTGGGCGGGAGCGGAGCCATACAGCCGCCGCACGGGCTACATCAGCGACCTCGGCGCCGTGGCGTGCGGAGAGTTCTCCGGCCGGGACGTCTGCTCGCCGGCGCACCTGCTGATGAACGCGTCATTTGTGGTCCAAGGCCTTGGCATGGTGGTCGGCGCGTTGCTGCTCGGCTCGGCGCTCCTGTGC
>NZ_CAKKMM010000960.1:0-1972 GCF_918698205.1 Microbacterium sp. Bi128
GTCCATGATGATCTTGCCGGCGAGGTTCGGGGTCCCCGCTGCGGCCAGCGCGGCCAGCGAGCCGGCGCCGTTGGTGGCATTGACGATCAGCTCGGCGCCGGATGCCGCGTCAGCAAAGGCGGCGACGTCGACTCCGGCGTTTGCGGCGTGCCACTCGGCGAACGGCGCGGTGCCCATCATGTCCGGCTCGGTCCGGGCGAGCGTCGCCTGCGGGTCGCGGGTGCCGATCACGACGTCGTGCCCCAGCCCTGCCAGTGCGCCGGCAATCGTGCGCCCCACCATGCCGGTTCCCAGTACTGCAATCTTCATGGCGTCCTCATTCTGAAGTCGTGTAGTAGACAGGTTCGTCTACGTGTGGGCATGACGCTATCAGACAGACCTGTCTACGGCAATAAGAGCATGCCGACGCCCCGTCCGCTCTTTCTCAGCTGACAAAGTTTGAAATCTGTCAGCTGATTGTTGTATGGTCATCGCATGACAACTTCTACTCTCGGCACCCCCCGCACCCTGGGCTCCACCGGCCCCAGCACCGCCGCCATCGGCCTCGGCCTGATGGGCATGTCCGATCTTTACGGCCCCGCCGACGACGCCGAGAGCGTCGCCACGATCCAGGCCGCCCTCGACGCCGGCGTGACCCTGCTGGACACCGGCGACTTCTACGGCATGGGCCACAACGAAATGCTGCTGCGCGAGGCGATCCGCGGCCGTCGGCGCGAGAGCGCCCAGATCAGCGTGAAGTTCGGCGTCCTGCGCGATGCCCGGGGCGGATGGAACGGCGTGGACACCCGTCCGGTGGCCATCAATAACTTCCTGGCCTACACCCTCCGGCGCCTCGGCACCGACTACGTGGACATCTACCGGCCGGCCCGCCTGGATCCGTCCGTTCCGGTGGAAGAAACCGTGGGAGCACTGGCCGAGCTCGTGCAGCAGGGCCTGATCCGCCACATCGGCCTCTCGGAGGTGGGCGCCGACACCCTGCGCCGCGCCAACGCCGTCCACCCGGTCTCCGACCTCCAGATCGAGTACTCCCTCCTCTCCCGTGGCATCGAGCAGGACATCCTGCCGGTGGCCCGGGAGCTGGGCATCGGCATCACGGCATACGGCGTCCTGTCCCGCGGCCTGGTTTCCGGCCACTGGCCGGCCGCCGGAACTGGGAACCGGCGCGATTTCCGGGCCCACCTGCCCCGGTTCTCCGGCGAGAACCTGCAGCGGAACCTCGAGCTCGTCGAACGGCTCCGCGAAATCGCGGACCGCAAGGGCGCGACCGTCGCCCAGCTCGCCATCGCCTGGGTCCTCTCCCGCGGCGAGGACATCGTGCCCCTCGTCGGCGCGCGCCGCCGCGAGCGGCTCACCGAATCGCTGGGAGCAGCCGAACTGGACCTCTCCGGCGCGGACCTCGCGGAGATCGAGGCCGCCGTCCCGGCCGACGCCGCCGCGGGCACCCGCTACGACGCAGGCCAGATGGCCATGCTCGACAGCGAACGCCGGTGACCCCTGCCGCCGTCGTCCTGACGGAAGAGCGCATCCTCGACGCCGCGGAAGACGTGCTGCGGCGCTTTGGGCCGGCCAAGGCCACGGTGGTTGACGTCGCGAAGGCCCTGGGCGTCAGCCACGGCAGCGTGTACCGGCACTTCCCCACGAAGGTGGCGCTGCGGGACGCGGTGGCCCGGCGCTGGCTGGACCGCCTCGCGGAGCCGCTGGATCCCGCCCGCGATACGGACGGCCCTGCCGCGGAACGCCTGCTCCGCTGGCTCGAACGCCTCGCGGCCATCAAGCAGGGCATGGCGCTGAACGATCCGGAGCTGTTTGCCACGTTCGGCCAGCTGACCGCCGAGGCGCGGGAAGTGGTGGCGGCCCACGTTGACCACCTGGCCGCAGCGCTCACCGAGATCATTGCCGACGGCGTCAGCAGCGGCGAATTCGCCGTCCCGGATCCGGTGCCGGCCGGCCGCGCCGTCCTGCCCGCCACGTC
>NZ_CAKKMM010000961.1:0-1972 GCF_918698205.1 Microbacterium sp. Bi128
CCTGGGCGCGCCGCGGCGTGGCCATGGGCCAGGCCCCCGTTGAGGTGATTGCCGCCGCTGACGAAGTGACGAAATCGGTCTACGACGACGGCGCCGCGCACGTGCTTCGCAGCCTCCTCTAAGGCCTCAAAGGCGCGGCAGGGTCGGGCGGTTCCGGGGAGGGGCCGGGACGGCTAGCGGACGTCGAGGATGAGGCCCAGGAGCCGCGCCGCAGCGGGCCGGGCCGCGTGTTCTTCATTCCACTGGGACCGGGCCACGGCCTTGCTCACGGCCTGGGTGGTGATCCCGAGTTCCTCTGCGACCGCCTTCTGCTGACCCCGCACCCCCGGGGTGAGCAAGTCCAGTACGCGCCATTCCGCGTGGCTGCGGTCGTGCACAATGTGGCCCAGGAGGCGCAGCACGGCTTCCGCCTCTGCGGCAAGATCGGCCAGCGGACCCTCCACGGCCACCCGGACGCGGTCCTTGTGGTTCCGGAGGCGATCCACCGCGCGCCGGGCATAGATCAGCCCGTGCCCGGAGGCGTCCTTGATCTGGTTCGGCAGGGGTTCATTGACCGGGCCCACGCCAATGCCCACGTACCAGCTGCCGCTGCGCAGGGCGATCATGGCCGCTTCCACCGTCTGATGCGGACAGTCCAGGATCCCCTGGACCTCATCCTCGACGGAACGGTCGAAATCAAGGCGCGCCGGAATGTGCCGCAGGTCCTTGAGGAGCTGCGGCACGCGGTCGCCGTCGCGCCGGCTGTCGGTTTGATTGATGGTCAGCGTGAACATTCTGATGACACACTACCTGCTGGCACTTGCGGGGCAAGTTGTTGGCGGGCGTGCTGTGCCGGGGCCGTAACAGAGGCGGTTACCGGGAAGCGAGGCCGGAAAGCTGGCCGGAGGGCAGGTGGATCCAGCCTTCGGTGAGGGCCGCCGCGGCGTGCCCGGGCCCGGGCCGCAGCGTCGCGCCGACGGCGACGGCCCGCGCGGACAGGGAGGCGATGAGGGCATCGAACATGTCATCGGACGCCGCAAGATCGGCCCGGTACTCCGCCAGGTCCAGCCACGGCGCCTTCACGGCCAGGTCCGCCACCGCTGAGGACAGCATTTCCGCCTCCGGCGCCCCGCGCCCCTTGTAGCCGCGGGCATGGATCCCCCAGAGCTTCAGCGACGCCGCCGGGTACACCTCGGCAAGCCGGCCGCTGCCGTCCCTGGCCTGCGGACCGTACTCCCTTGCGATCTTCGCCTGAATCACCGCGCAACGCATCGCCGGGTGGGCCAGCCGGTCCGCGGAGACGCTGAGCGGGATCATGCCGGTGTTGCCGGTGACGAAACGGTCGGTGTCGCGGTAGGCGAGCAGCCGGCGGCCCTCGATCCCGTCATGGTCCAGCACCGGATGGGGTTCGAAGCTCAGGTGCCCGGCGATGAAGGGAAGAAACGCGACCGGCCAGCCGAGGGGGGAATCGATCCCCGTCATGGCGCTGGTGTCGAAGAGGCGGAGGAGCTCCTCGTCGCCCACGTTCAACGACAGATGCGCCAGGCGCGCCGCGCCGCCATCCCATTCGATGACGGCCGCCGCCGTCTTCTTCGCGGCGGCAGCGAGGTCGACGCCGAGAGTCCGCATCACCGCGCCCCAGCCACTTGACTGAACGCCAATCGAAAAACGCCCAACAAAAACGCGGGGTCACGTACCGCCCGTTCCGGAACCCCGGATGGGCGGTACGTGACCCCGCGCTGGAGTGCAGGAACGGTCAGTGGCCGGCTGCCGGAACGTAACGCTTGATGGAGGCTGCCAGTTCGGCTTCGGCGGCGGCACGGTCGCCCCAGCCCTCGGCCTTGACCCACTTGCCCGGCTCCAGATCCTTGTAACGGGTAAAGAAGTGCTCGATTTCCTTGATCAGGAACTCGCTGACATCGCTGATCTCTTTGATGTGGTCGAACCGGGCATCGGTCGGGACGCACAGGACCTTGGCGTCGCCGCCGCCGTC
>NZ_CAKKMM010000962.1:0-1971 GCF_918698205.1 Microbacterium sp. Bi128
GAGCTTCTGCCCGTCGATCTCGGCCGCGAGGAGCGCGCTGATCAAATCATTGCCCGGCCGGTGCCGCCGTTCCTCGATCATGCCCATGAAGTACTCCGCCATTTCCCGGTTGGCTGCCGTGTGGACGGAATCGTCGGCGCCCGGGCGGGTCTGGCTCACGATCACGTCGGACCACAGCTTGAACCGGTCCCTGTCAGAGGCCGGAATGCCCATGAGTTCGGCGATCACGATCACCGGAAGCGGATAGGCCAGCTGTTCGATCAGGTCCGTGGCGCCGCCGGCCACCACCGGCTCCAGCAACTCGTCGGTCAGTTCCGAGATGCGCGGGGCGAGCGCTTCGACTGCCCGCGGCGTGAACGCCTGCGTCACGAGCGAACGCAACTGGCGGTGCCGCGGCGGGTCCGTGTTGACCAGGCTGGCGGCGAAGAGCTGGCCCGTTTCGGAGGGGTTGTCCCCGCCCATCCGGGAAGAAAAAGTGCCGTGCTCGGACAGGACCCGCTGCACGTCGTCGTAGCGGAACACGTGCCAGACGCCGGTGTCCGGGTCCTGGAAAACGGGTTCACTGTCCCGCATGGCTGCGTAGCGGGGAAACGGGTTCAACGGCTGCTCAAAATCCGGAAATGGCGCCATGGCTGGCCTTCCTGATGAGGCGGGCGGCCGTCGTTTCCTGGCACTGGACCAACTGCACGGGACGAACTGCGCTGGAACAGGCGTCCAACGGGGCGGGCCGGGTGGCCCCGTCAGGTCCCACCCTAATACCGCGCGGCGGCCTTGGCACGGGGAATGTTGCTGCGCCGGCCGCCCCCGGGCACCGGCACCTTGGCAAGGCGCCTGACGACGGCGCCTAACGAAGGGGCCCCGGCTGCCGACAGTACGGAGGAGAACACCCTTCCCCTCACAGAGCAGAATCGGCTCATGATCGTCGTCACACGCCTCAACGGAACGCGCTTCGCGGTCAATCCGGACCTCATTGAACGCATCCACGAGAGCCCGGATACGCACTTGGTGACGCTCGACGGCGCCGCCTACGTGGTGCTCGAAAGCCTCGCCGAAGTGGTCGAGCTCATCGCGGAGTACCGGGCATACATCCTGAGCAAGGCCCGGGACTTTCCGGCCATCACCGGCTATCCCTCAGCCTGGTCCGGACTGAAGACCCGGACACTGATCCTCGGGCTGCGGGTAGTCGTGGCCCTGGGCGCGGTGCTTGGCCTCATGTGGTTCCTGCAGCACCGGCTGGGCAAGGGCACCGGACGGCGCCGGGCTGACCGCGCCTTGACCATCGTCAGCCGGTAGAGTCTCGGGCAAAAGCCACCGTGGTGGACACCCTGGCCGCCGAAACCCTCACCCCGGAACACTCCGTGCTCGCGGACGAACGGCTCCAGTACCTTCGGGCCGCCGTGAAATCCCTTCCGGAACGGATGCGCTACGTGGTGGAGGAGATCTATTTCGGAGACCGCACGGTCAAAGACCTGGCCGCGGAACTCGGATCCACGCACGCAGCGGTGTCCCAGCAGCGTTCGGAAGCCATCCGGCTCATGCGCGACGGCCTGAGCGCCCACTACGCCGACGACCCCGAGCAGCCGTTCCAGCCCCAGTCCAGGATTACCCCGAGGCGGCGCAACGACTACCTCACCGAGCTGTCCGAATCCACCTCCGGCGGCATCACACGGGCCGTGTTCCCGCGTGGGCCCATCCTCAACGAGGCCGTCTAAACCGCCCCCAAAACGGTTAGTAAGCCGACTTAGTATGCTGACCGAGAAATTCCTCCCAGAAGCATCGCGGCCCGGCGCCGCGCTGCGGTAGCGTCGGAAGCATCGGCCGGGGTGCCAGCAATGGCATGCGCGGCCCGCACGGCACCGGTTCTATCGAGGAGGATTCATGAAAGCATCACCAACATTGACGACCAACCTGCAGGCAGTACTGGTGGACCTGATCGAACTCCACGTTCAGGGCAAGCAGGCACACTGGAAC